>CBDUVK010000455.1:0-2187 GCA_965370645.1 uncultured bacterium | reverse complement strand
AATATTATGTAACACTTTTTTTTGCTGGTAGGAAAACTCTACCGACTCTAACTTAATCATCACTGATTACTATTGTAATTTTGTATAATTTCCATAAATGAGATTGTTACCTGAGTAATTCGTGGACCTGGAATTACATAGAATCGATCCGTATAAATATATATGTTATCACTATTCACAGCATCCAGATGTTTTAATAAACTCCAGGCTTTCTTCTCGGTTCTCATACTTTTTTCACCGGAAGACCAGCCTGGATGAAATTCCAATATCACCTTAATATCTCTTTTCAGAAGATCCTCCTCATTAACCGAAAAATAGCGCATATCAATATCATTAAAGACATTGGTTCCACCACACAACTCCCATAGTTCACTCAAATAAGTATTTGAGCCTGCTAAATATATATTTCCCAGAGCGCTTCGATCTCTTCCCACAACTAATATAGCCGGTACTGGAATACTCCGTTTCCGGTTCATTTTTAATGCCATATTCAGAGTATCTCGTATATTTTCACACAATTTTTGGGCTTCCGGAATTTTTTGGAGCGCCTCCCCGATCTCCTTGATACCATTCAAAATTTCATCAATCGTTTCATTTGTTATTGCCAAAATTTTAAAACCCAATCCCTCCAGTTTTCGGCGATTTTCCGGATTCGGAAACTGCATGATAAGATCTGGTTCGAGACGCACAACTTTTTCGAAATCAATGTTAAGATAACCACCAACTGACTCAACCTGATTCGCCTCAGAAGGATAAGAGCAAAAATCCGTCCTCCCAATGAGACAAGAGTCGGCATCCAATTTATAAATAATTTCAGTGATATGCGGGGCCAAGGAAATGACCCGAAGATTTTCATGTATTTCCCCGAAACCGGGGAAATAACTAAACAGAAGAATGATCAAAACCATAAACAGAAAACTTTTTCGTTGATCCGAATTCAATAAATTTCTTCCATTTTTAAGTGTGCAGTGAATCCAGGAACAATTATACATAGATCAGGTCAGCAATATTGAGTGTACATCTTCAGTCATCTAACCTGCTTATTTACCACAAAGCCTCTTCCAAAGGAATGCCTATGGCAAAAGACACTATGAAGCACAGAAGATAGAAGTTTTAACTAATAGCTGCAAATTAAATTTGTTGATAAACAAATATTCCTTTTATACCATTGATTTTTATGACTTTGTGGTTTAGTGTCCTGGTGGTTAAGAATAATTCAGGCTAAAAAAAATTATTTCAAAAACATCATCGATTTAGTCTGTTCAAAACCGGGAGCTTTCAAGCGATAAAAATAGACCCCAGAAGAAACCTGGTTGCCCAGTCTATCTTCCCCGTTCCAGGACAGCGAGTGAATTCCCGCCCCTAACTCACCTTTGAAAATGTCTAATACAACCTGACCTTGTAGATTTAATATTTCAAGCCGGATAGCGGTACGTTTGGGAAGCTGGAATTTTATTACCGTTTGGGGATTGAATGGATTGGGAAAATTTTGGAATAAGTGAATATCAGCCGGTATAAAATTCTCTGCATTTCCAAGTGAGGAAAATTCCGGATCGTATACCGCTATTGAGATCGGACCATCCCCGACCAGGTATGCCCCCAATTTCTGATGACCCGGAGAATATACATAAACTGAATCAAAGTCAAAATGACAGATATAGGCATTATCAGCCTGGTCAAAGGAGACTGCCGGTCCTCCCTTCAGAGGATTATTTTCGTCCCGGATAAAAAGCTTTTGCGAAAGATCGTAAACCATAACTCCGGAACCATAGGTGGCCAAAAAGGCCATATTTTGCTGGTTTACAGCAACCGTGGTTATTGGTTGGTTCATGGGTTGACTAAATACCACTGAGCCCAACTGAGTATCAATAATATCCATCCGGGCACCGATCGAGACATAATCTCCGGAACAGGCTACAATAATGTTTCCCTCGCTATCCAAATCCAGGGATTGAGGATTGACACCGACATCAATGTCAGAGACAGTATAGCCATTGAGGTCGATGACGCTCACCTTTCCCGGATCATATCCGGCACCATTGAATCCACTATTTGCCACATAAACCTTTCCCTGGGAAAATAAAACACCCTGGGGTCCGCTCCCGACAGATACAAATGTTTCAATCTGTCTTGCAGATACATTTACAAAGGCAACCTGATTTGTAAAAAGAAGACTAACCACCGCTA
>CBDUVK010000454.1:0-2189 GCA_965370645.1 uncultured bacterium | reverse complement strand
CAGTGAAACCTGAGCAGATCTGTGCCGCGTCTTGTCTCAAGGCGCAATGCACCGATAACTTCATCGATATTGATCTCGTTACGAAGCTTTCTGAGAAAATCATCCGTGAAATAGCCCATGATAGTACCTCCTCCACAGTTTGCGTCCTTGATTTCTGGTTCAATTCGATTTTGGAGGTACCATACATCAAATCAGGACGATTCTATTGCAAACTCGGTGAAAACACGTTGATTTTCTCGACAGGGGTTAGTCCCGAAAAAGCAGCGGCACTTTAACAGCAACTCTTTTCTTCTGAGCGTTCTGTATTTCTTTTTGGGAATCTGCGTCATACAGAGGCGTGAGGATGCCTTTTTCTGAAGTGGTTTTTCCTTAGCTTCCTGATAGGCTGTGAAAATGGCGGCCAGTGTGGAAATCCAGCGATGTATAGTTGACGGGGCCAATGGCCGGCCTTTCTCCGCACACTCCGGCACACCGTCAACGGTCATTACAGCGTCTTTGTAACTCTTCTGATCATCTTCGACAAAGGATCTGCTAAACGTCAACACCGTTTGCCGGGTATAATGTTTGTGGGGAACTGCAAAATCCGGATAAAAGGCGAATGTTTTGCCACAGCCGCTACATTTGAAACGAACCAATGCACAATGGACCGCTTTGACAAGCATCTCGACAATAATGAGGAAACGGCGCTCTCGGTAGGCATGGATCTTGAAATGTATTGGCTCAAGGTTGCATCGCGGACACGGGTCTAAATCATTGGATGTAATTTTGTTCTTTTCTACTTTCTCCTGATATGCTTTAATGTCTTCACGTGTCGCAGTCAGCGGCATACTGGTATCCCTCCTGTTTTTATCTGTTTGTCTTCCAAATGAACATGTAATACAGGAGGGGTACTCCCTTTTCAAACAGGGGCGGGATAGACACAAAATTTCATTTTAAGGACGGGATAGATTGTGGGATACCGGGTTACAGCAATTATGGCTCAATGATCCCATAGCAATGGCTTACGGATTGAATCCCCACTGCCGGCGGGATATGCGGGATATGGCTTGTTACTCTATTCTGTGCAATCAACCGTTACACTATTCGCTGGCGTATATCCGGCAGTAAATGCCCGCATTTTTCACAACATGGAACCCCATCTTTTATGACCGACCTTATGTTTCCTTTTATAACGCTTACCAGACGGTCAAAAATAAAGAGGGATTAAATGGCGTACTCATGGATACATCTACAATGCCGATCGTCAACCCGATGATTGCCCCAAATCTTATTGGATAAACGATGTTCGATAGGATGATATTTTTCATGATCATTCCCTTTCTGCCAATTGGGTGCCCCCTGGGCGGTGACAGAGATCCGCCCAGGGGTGATTAAAAGGAGGAAAACAGATAATTCACCACGAACTATCCACAATCTGAATAGAGCAAACGGCGTGCCAAAAAATGAGATTTTATTGATTCATATAGATTTCAAATTCTTAGGTCAGATTGGAGGAAATTTGATCATAAAACTCATCCGTCAAAATTTCGCTATTTGTCCAAACCGAGTTGATATTTTGGCAATTTGGTGAAGCTGGGGCTGGAAGCGTGTATATAGCTCTTTGAAAATTAAATACCCGTATGGGCGGTGGCTGAAGGTTCGGCAGGAACTGTGACACTAAATAGCGAAAGAAAACAAATCCTGTAAGGGGGGATGAAACATGGTGTCGGGCTATGGTTGCATCTTAAATCTTAATTATTCAGTGCAATAATTAAATATTTAAGACCCCACTGGCTCTCCTTGTTTTGGGACCTAAGTACCGGGTTACTGAATGAAAGCAACTATACGGAACTATGTGCCCACCTTTTCCATTATTTCTTCATCAAAAGGTTTATCAAGTCTGACATGAAATGAATTATCGGCAAATACAGGATATCCGATCCCGACTAACGAACCGGTCCGATCTATTTTCTGTGGTGCTTCAGTACCAGGAAGTGCAAATTTCATATTCAACTTTAGGCCAAGTAATTTGCGGGCGGTTTCTTTTTTTGATATTTTAAAAGAAAAAGATAAACCATTTACAGCTATATCCGAAAGTCCCGCTATAAATGGTTTCCCGATCGGACTCCCTGAAGCATTCAAAAACTGAATCGTGACCCGCCCAGATAGTTCCAGCCGTTTGTGAATTCTGCGATCCAGACCTTTTTGCT
>CBDUVK010000453.1:0-2195 GCA_965370645.1 uncultured bacterium | reverse complement strand
TCTCCACGAGACAGATTGACATCCGCATCCAACCAGAGCCAATTATTGAATTGATAGCGGGCTTCCAGATCCACACCAATCCGCTGGGTCTCCCCGCTTATCTCGGTGGTGCCTTCATCGCCCACAAACACCAATTCTTCCTCCAGATGAAGGTACCAGCCCGCCAGTCCTAAAATAAAACTCTCGCTGAGATGGGAACGAAGTCCAATTTCCGCCCCCAACGCACGGGGCAAGGTTTTAATATCCTTTTGATCGGGATCAAAATAATTCGCCTCAAAGACCGAATCAATCTGTCCCGGGGTGAATCCCCGACGCTGCAGGGAATGTTCGATCTCCTTCATCCGCTGGGCTGTCACCACATTACGGGCATCGTTAGAATGGAATCCGCTTCCGAAATTAACAAACAAATCAGTAGCAGGAATGGGACTGAATACCAGATTGGCTTTTGGATTAAGCATACTCTGCTGATGATACCCGGAAACATTGGGAACTTCATTTTCCGGATTATCAACGTTTTCCAGCTTATTATTTACATTGAAAGTAAAATAGTCACCGCGCAAGCCCAGTTGGAGACGCCACTTGGGATTGAAAACAAATTCCTGCTCGATCCACATAAAGAAATTTCTCTCGAAAACATTGCTATCCGTAATAGGATAAAAGCGAACTCGTTCCGGACTTTTTAAGAGTGCCAACTCGATATCATCATTCCTGAATCCTCCGCCAACAGTTGAAGAAGATAAAATATGTCCCAGAAAGCGTTGGAATCGGTAATAAGTATTCATACCCACAATATTTCTGGTATCGGTCTGTTCAATCATATCTCCAAAAATGGAATCATTGAGAAAATAGGTGAAGTTAGAAAACAGCTTAAAATTATAACGACTTCCGTATCCCTGGATTATAAACTCATCTTCGCTGCCTTCACCCATAGTATATTTCAGATTCAGATTCTGGCGGCTGGTGGTCCCACCCTCCAGGTCGTCGATGGCACCAAAGCGGGTGATGGTACCATCTTTTACAGCTCGTTCCGGAATTTGTCCGGATTGATTCCACCCGGAGGAAAATGCATCTAAAGCCAGGGATAATTTACTTTCTTCAGATAAATGCATATGAAATTTTGCAAACAGATTAAAGCGTTGAAAATCCTGGGCTGATTCAAACGGACCATCAGTCCCATAAAACTCCCCGGCAAAGTAGGCATTGCGGGTGATACTTCCACCCGGAACTTGTAATACTGTGGTCAGTTTCCGGGTATTAAATTCCCCACCCTCCACCCGGATCAGGCTTTTTTCAACATGATCTTTGGTGGTAAAGATAAGGGCACCACCGGTAGAAAAATTGCCAAACCGGGCAAAGTATGGACCTTTATATACATTTAACTCATCCACAATTTCCGGAATCATGAAATGCATATCCGCATAGCCCTGTCCATGTCCATGAGTAACCATATTCACCGGAATCCCATCCGCAAAGAGGGCCACATCGGTGCCATGGTCACAATCAAATCCGCGGATGAATATCTGTTCCGCTTTTCCACCTCCGCCATGCTGTGAAATAATCACCCCAGGTGCCAGTTGCAGCATGTCCTGGGCGGATCGCCGGGGGCGAATGTATAAATCAATCTGCCGAACTGCCCGGGAAGAAGCGGCTGAAAACGGACGTTCAGCTTCCGTCATTACAGATGAGAGTTCAATAACACCCAATTCCATATCCACATTTAAGGTTAAGGTCTCTTTTTCATGAATGGTAACCGTATCTCTTACCGTTTGATATCCGATGTAAGATATCACTACAATATACTCACCCCCGGGAATGCTTCCGATTCTATAAGTGCCATCCGTACCACTGCTGGCACCAAGGACCGTTCCCTTTAGCACCACATTCGCTCCCTGCAACCCGGCACCATATTCGGCTTCAGTGATCCTCCCCTGAAGGGTACCGGTACCGTGAGCGAAAAGATTTCCGGCAATGAATAACATTCCCAGGATGAAGACTATACTCCTGTTAAAGGATAATTGAGAATTCATATCTGTATTCTCCTCAGTTTTAGTAAAAAGACAAGTATTAAATTTTAAATAAAGAATGACTGAGGAGGAGGCGTGACGGGTTGTAAATTGATAAGATCAGCCCGATATAAGTTATTTAAGATATACCGTTTAGGCTGGTAAAATGGATTGGTGAAATTATTCAGAAGA
>CBDUVK010000452.1:0-2195 GCA_965370645.1 uncultured bacterium | reverse complement strand
TTAACGCTTCCCGCTCATCAATACACATCGGTTCTTCAGACAGATTTCCACTGGTTGCCACAATAGGCCGTCCGAATTGGCTCAATAAGATATGATGAAGCGGCGTATAGGGAAGCATCACTCCCAGATAGGGATTACCCGGGGCGACAGAATCGCATGGTCCGGGACTCACCTTTTCTGAATCAATTCGTTTTTTAAGCAGGACAATGGGTGATTCAGGTGAGTGAAGAAGTCTGACTTCAAATTCTGAAATTTCACAGACCGCCCGAACAGATTCCAAAGTGGGGAACATGAGGGCAAAAGGTTTTTCCTCACGGTGTTTGCGTAAGCGTAAAGTTTCTACCGCCGACTCATTCTGCGCATCCACAACCAGATGAAATCCACCCAATCCTTTAATTGCCAGAACCTTTCCGGAGTCAAGTAATCCCACAGCGCTCTCCAGCGCATCGCCCTGCGATGCCAAAACGCTGCCATTTTTGTCCCACAGGAAAACCCGGGGACCACAATCAGGGCAGGCCACCGGTTGCGCATGAAAACGGCGATCCCGGGGATTTTCATATTCCCGGCGGCAGTTATCACACATTTTAAATTTCTTCATGGAAGTGTTCGGTCTGTCATAGGGAAGAGACTGAATTATAGAGTAGCGTGGACCACAATGAGTACAATTAATAAAGGGATAGAGATATCGACGATCTGAAGGGTCATACAACTCTTCACGGCATTTCTGACAGGTAGCAATATCAGGTACTATTATGGCGGAAACGTCGGACACATTTTGACTTTCACGAATGGAAAAATCCTCATAACCAATGTTATCTAAGAATGAGAATTCCATACTATGAATGACGGCATGGTCAGGCTTTTCGGCTTCTATACGCAGCAGAAATTGATTCAAAACCGGTTTCCGGCCTTCAACCTCAATCGTTACACCGGCAGTGGAATTCAGTACAAATCCGGTCAATTTCAAATCGCTTGCAAGACCGAATATGAATGGGCGGAATCCAACGCCCTGCACCGCACCTTTTATAAATATTTTTAGTCGTTCCTTCATTTCCTGACAATCTGCGATTCCAACCACTGACACCATGCTTCAATACCTTCACCAGTGGTACAGGAGGTTTTAAACACCTGCAATTCAGAATTAATTGAAAGCGCATTTTTTTCCAATTCAGCTATTGCAGTATTGAGATAAGGAGCTAAATCAATTTTATTGATGATCAGAACTTCCGCATTCCTGAACATAGCGGGATATTTCAACGGCTTGTCATCCCCTTCAGTTGTGCTCACAATGACTACTTTTTTATCTTCACCAAGATCATATCCGGAAGGGCATACCAAATTTCCCACATTTTCAATAATCACAAGTTCCAGTGATGACAGAGGAAGCTGATTTAGAGAATCGCGGACCAACGCCGCCTCAAGATGACAGGCCCCATGCGTGACAATCTGAACCACAGGGATACCCAGGGCATCCACCCTTTTGGCATCCAGATCCGTCTGGATATCTCCTTCAACAACCCCCATCTTTATCTTGTCGCGGCAATATTCTATGGTTTTTTCTACCAGGCTTGTTTTTCCGGAGCCCGGAGAACTTACCAGGTTAATAGAAAAGATCTGTTGAGATTTGAACAATTTTCGATTTGAATCTGCAATAATGTCATTTTTTTCCAGTACTTTTCTTTCAATCGTTAAGACACTCACGATCCGTTCTCCCCATCATCATCTAATTCAATTTCACTTACCATTAATTCATTACCAGAAACCACCGAAATTGAGGTGCCCTGGCAATGGGGACATTTAAAAATGTAATCATCCAGCGATGTCGACTTTCCACAATCCCCACAATCAATTGTCAGTGGTATATGTTCAACCTCAAGAACAACGCCGTCCAGATTGGTCTCTCTGGTTAAAGCATCGAATCCAAAAATCAGAGAGTCAGTCAAAATATTCGTTAATTTGCCAACTTTTACCCGGACATATTTAACCGAAAATTTCTGTTCCTCGCTCAGGTGCTCCTGGACAATGGAAATAATGTTCTGAGCAATTGACAATTCATGCATGAAATTTTAGAAGTCTGTTTTATCAGGATAATTTATAAACAATATCAAACAATATTTTTCTATTTTATATAATTTTATCAATCATGAGTGTCCGGTTTAAAAAATTGATTAATGTTATGATTAAAAAAACTCATC
>CBDUVK010000451.1:0-2219 GCA_965370645.1 uncultured bacterium | reverse complement strand
TTATATCTTCCCCCAAACTATTTTCAATCAGATGAGAATTATGCACTGGTTCTCTTTCATGATGGATTAGACTATCTTACCTTGGCCAACGTTCAGAATATTCTGGATTATCTGATCTGGCAAGAGCGCATCGTTCCGGTTATGGCGCTTTTTATTCAATCAGTAAATCGAACTGAGGAGTATGCGGGAACTCTAAAAACAGCCTATTCTCGTTTTGTGGTAGATGAGGTTCTACCCTGGGTGGATCATCAATTCAGGACTACTAATAGCCCGGATTCCCGGGCCACTATCGGTTGTTCTAACGGCGGGAATATCTCTTTGTGGCTGGGTTTGCAGTATCCGCAGGTATTCGGAAACGTTGCTGCCCAGTCGAGCAATGTGGAGGAGAGCATTGCCCTGGGATTTAAAGAAACTATAAATATTAGTACTAAATTTTATCTGGATATAGGACTATACGATGTTCCTATACTTCCCCCCTTAATAGATAATCTTGCTCAAATCCTGCGGGAACGAAACTTCGAATATCAGTACCGGTACTATCCTGAAGGTCATAGTTGGGGGAGTTGGCGGGCTCATATTGATGAAGCATTAGAGATGTTTTTCCCGGGACCCTCCTTATCTACCCAGAGCGACTCTAAATGGCCAGGCTCTCCATAAATCATTTTCTTTCAGTGCTGTAATTGAATCGAATATATTCTGTTCGTCATACTCAATGACCATGCAGATCTTATTTAAGACCAGCTGTTTCAACATATGCAGGTGGAGGATGACTGACCATCATTGAAAGTTAAAGCAGACAGAGTTGCATTAAAAAAGCTTCGAGATTCTACCCGACCACCATCATATTGCGAATTTAGGTGCGAAGACTATATTTTTCAAAACATTCTTCTTGATAAATTTTTTAATTTTAGTTGCAGATAACGAAAAAAATCCTAACACAAAGATAAAATCAACAGGTCTAACTTACAGAAAGTCATATACTTGTAAGGAATAAATATAATAATTCATTTTTTGTATCTTTCTCAATATGGAGTGCATCTTATTATCTCTTTATATTGTGAAATAAATTTTTTTATAGTTCGTTTAAGGTATTTAAATTCACAAACTCCTGTATCTGATATCTACATTCTACAATGTAGGTTTTATCCGGATAGAAAGTATTTTTTGAAAGATACCCATGGAAAATGAACCTGTTTTGACCATTGGCATGGCAGCCCGGGAAGTGAGAGTGGCCGTGCAAACGCTGCGAATGTATGAAGGTGCCGGATTAATCTTGCCGGCCCGGTCATCTTCCGGGAGACGGTTATATTCCATGAAAGACATGGAAAAGCTCCGCTGTATCCGAAACCTTATCACTGAAGAAGGTCTCAATATCAAGGGTATCAGGAAAATGCTCTCAATGATTCCCTGCTGGCAGTATAAAGGTGGAATCGATGAGGATTGTCTGGATTGTCAGGCATATCGGGAAGCGATTGGCCCTTGCTGGAATGTTCGTAATGTAGGAAGAAAATGCCGTCAGGTCGATTGTCGTTCATGTGGGGCATATCAGGTTTATTTAAGTTGCAAGAATATTAAGCATATTCTGTTAAAAAATGGACCGGTAAAGAATAAAAGAATTAAATCTAACATAAACGGTTAATTCAATTAGGAAGGTGTTCTATGAAAAAAATACTTATTCTCGGTGCGGGTACAGGGGGCACGATTATGGCCAACAAACTGGCACCGGTATTGGACAGGCGGGAATGGCAGATAACCATTGTGGATAAAGATGAATATCATCATTATCAGCCCGGTTACCTGTTTATTCCTTTTAACATCTATTCCAAGGAAGATGTCATTAAGCCGCGGCGGGATTTTTTTCCAACCGGAATAGAGGTGATAATGTCTCCCCTCGAGATTATTCAACCGGAAGCCAATAAAGTAAAGTTAAGTAACGGTCAGGTCCTCTCTTACGATATCCTGATTATCGCCACTGGAAGTGGTATTCATCCTGAGGAAACGGAAGGTCTGCAAAATGGAGCCTGGCATAAGAATATCTTTGATTTTTTCACTCTGGAGGGGGCGGCTGCTTTACAGAATCATCTCAAATACTGGGAAGGTGGAAAACTGGTGGTCAATATAGTGGAAATGCCGATTAAGTGTCCGGTCGCTCCGCTGGAATTCTCCTTTCTGGCAGATTGGTGGTTCACCGAGCAGGGTATTCGTGACAAAGTTGAAAT
>CBDUVK010000450.1:0-2222 GCA_965370645.1 uncultured bacterium | reverse complement strand
CCAAGAAACTGACTGTGGTAATATTATTTCTTTAACTGGTCCTCCATTTTAAATTAAATAAGGGTGCTATCCTGTGCAAAAACAACACTGGCTAAAACTAGAACGAAAATTTGAATACGCATGTGATCCATGGGCAAAAATGTTATTTAGGTTTTCTGTAAATGCAAAATTTTATCAGCACTTTTAAAATCCGGTTAAAGTTTGTTTACGACAACATAAAGCTATTTAAAACTAACTCTTCTGTATTGTCATGGAAAAACATTTAATATTCAATTACACCACAATTCCACCGTCGCTGTATGGAATAATTTATTAATCAAGAAATCACATTAGAAAATGAGCACGAATTTAAGTGATAAACGGCGGGATGGAAATAACAATCCAAATAAATCGCTGCAGTGGTCCCTCTTTTCATTAAAAATCGATTTGGTTTAATATTGTTAAAATATGTGAATAATTGTAGTTATTCCGGCAGGCGCCGAATTGAAGTTTGATTACCTTTCAATTCTTACTATATTAGAATTGTTACATCAGGAGGCCAGAGCATGATTGTAACCATGATTGAAGCGGGTATTATTGCCACCGCCGGCATGACCGCCCTGCTATGGTTATTTGATAAAACAGGTAAGATTAATGCAAATATGGTTCGCGCTATCGGAAGTGCTGTAACCCGTTCCGCAGAAACATCACTCTGGCCGGGACTGATTATCCAATTCGTATCCGGTATCCTTTTCGCATTTATCTATATGACAGCGTTAAATATGTTGCAGCTGCAAGAGATCTTATCTCTGGTCATGGCGGGCGGTGTCATTGGATTTGCCCATGGATTTGCTTTTAGTTTTGTGATGGTGATTCTTGCAGAACATCACCCGGTGGAAAAATTTCAGAATGCTGGCTTCCAGGTCGCTATCGTTCATTTTCTAGCCCACATTGTTTATGGACTTCTGGTTGGATTGGTTTTCGGACTCTCCCTTTGAGACCCAAATCCCGGCTGCTATTAAAGTACCTCACCCTGAATTAACTTTTCATTAATTTCTTCCGATAAATATGATGGTGCTTGCGGCCAACTTCAGGGATAACTATTTTGTGGGCTAAATCGAACAGAATATGATGAAAATCAAAGATCTCACCACCTGGCTTGAAATCTCCGAATCTGCCTACGCCGCCAACCTTGCATTTTTTAAGCAGCGCCTCCCCCGGAACACTGAATTATCAGTGGTGGTTAAATCAAATGCCTATGGACACGGTATGGCAGAAATAACCCGTTTAGCGGTAAAGCATGGCGCCGACTCCTTCTGTGTTCATGCATTGGATGAGGCCATCCAACTGCGTCAATGGGGATATACACAGGATATCCTGATTATGGGACCGGTGATGATAAGCCGCCTGGATGAGGTCATTGATAACAATTTTCGGCTGATTCTCTATAATCGGGAAGTTTTATCCGCCTTAAGGAAAATTACCCATGAACTTCAGAAACCGGTCAGAGTGCATCTTAAATTGGAAACCGGCACTTACCGGCAGGGAATTGCAGAAAAAGATTTATCAGACTTTCTAGAGCAGTTCCAAAATGAGTCTTTAATTATACTTGAAGGCGTTTATACTCATTTTGCAAACATTGAAGATACCACCAATCATGATTACGCTTTTCAGCAACTTGGGTTGTTCAAAAAAATGACCCAAACCATAAAGAAACATGGGTTTAATAAAATAAAATGTCACACCGCCTGTTCAGCCGCAGCATTGCTTTTTCCGGAAACCTATTTTGATATGGTCCGTCTCGGCATTAGCCAATACGGACTATGGCCGTCCCGGGAAACTTTTGTTTCTTATAAAATTAAGCACAGCAAGAACGGAGAAGATGTTCTTCGGCCAATATTAAGCTGGAAAACCCGCATCGGACAAATTAAAGAGGTAACGACCAACCAAAACATTGGATATGGGGGTACTTTTCAGACCACCCGACCTTCACGTATTGCGGTACTTCCGGTAGGTTATGCAGATGGGTATGATAGAGGTATAAGTAATCAGGGTCACGTGTTAATTCACGGAAAACGGGCTCCGGTACGTGGCCGGATCTGCATGAACCTCCTCATGGTTGATATCACAGATATTCCTGATGTCGCCCTGGAAGATGAAGTTACCTTGCTGGGAAGTGACGGGGCCAGCCAAATTCACACGGATTATCTGGCAAATCTATGTGGAACAATCAACTATGAATT
>CBDUVK010000449.1:0-2236 GCA_965370645.1 uncultured bacterium | reverse complement strand
GTCCGGGAAGGTATGTTAATGGTGACTTCCAGCGGTACTGCTGTTGTTGTAAAACAGTGTTGAATAACAGTAAATTTTATCCGAATTCCGGAGGCCTTTCAGAGAGTGAAAAGATGGAATAAACCAGGCCTGTTTTTTCTAATTGGTCTGGTATTTCTTACCTGCAAACGAGGTTATTCTCCCGAAGAACAACTCATCATCAATCAGATACAAACCTCACGCATGGAAAAAGACAGCCTCTTTAAACATGCAGATTGGTCGCCATTGCCGGAGGAGGAAAAAAAGCACTTTAGCGGCCTGAGACATTTTCCATTCGATTTATCCCTGCGCTTTGAAGGTCCCATCACCCGATATGACACACCGTTCCCCGATACCATTGTGGGAACTAAAGGGGATCTGCGACCTGCTATTCGCTACGCTTACTTTCCATTTGATTATCAGGGTAAGGGATATCGCCTGGAACTGTACAAAATTTTACGTGATGATCCGGAGTATGATAAATCTCTTTTTTTGGGTTTCACTGATGAAACCACAGGAGATGAAAGCTACCCTACCGGGCGCTATATTGATGTCTCCGAGAATCCGGAAAATCACCATGTGATCGATTTCAATCTGGCTTACAACCCCTATTGCGCCTATAATCCACGCTATACCTGTGCTATTCCGAGTGAGGAGAATCGATTACCCTTTGCCATCAGGGCCGGGGAAAGACTATATAAAGAACACGAATAATAAAGGCGGGCTCCACACTAAATGAACCCGCCTATTTGATGGAGGTAAATATGTGTCATATTTACACTCCTTAAACACCTCTATATATCAGAATGTTTCCGAAAATTTAATTTCCCCCGGATCTGTTATTATTAATGATCTCCAGAGTAATGCGGAATTTGGTCCCCTCCCGGGGCTGGGATTCCTTAAGCTGGATAGTGCCGCCGTGATAGTCCTCTATGATACGTTTGGCCAGACTTAAACCCAGTCCCCATCCCCGTTTCTTGGTACTGTAACCCGGTTTGAAGATATTTTTCCTCTCCCTGGATGCGATGCCTTTACCATTATCCTGAATATCAATATAGATCTGTTTATCATTGATAAAGTCTGCTGCAATATGAATTTTACCCCCTTCGCCCCCCAAAGCATCCGCCGCGTTTTTAATCAAATTCTCAATGACCCAGGAGAACAGATCCCGGTTCAGGTACAGGGGGGGAATATTGTCATCAATCCGGCTGGTGATTTCTACTTTACCAGTTCTGCCGGGCAATCTTCTCTGAAAGTAGCTCAGCACTTCAGATATGATATCCTTGAGATTCTCCTTTTTTAGATCAGGTACGGAACCGATCTTGGAAAAGCGGTTCGCTACCGTTTGCAGACGATCGAGGTCTTTTTCGAAATCCGGCATCACCCGGTCAACCTTTGCAGGAGAATTTTTAAGATACTCAATCCAGCCGATCAGTGAGGAAAGGGGAGTTCCCAGTTGATGGGCGGTCTCTTTAGCCATACCTACCCATATCATTCGCTCTTCGCTTTTTTTAATGGAGCTGAAGCCCGCATACCCAATCAGAATGAATAGCGCCACCACCAAAACTTCTATGTAGGGAAGCCACTTGAGGCGCTGGACAATGTAGGACTCTCCATAATGATAATAGCCAAGAATCGCTCCCTGGTAGGAGATAGAAATTGGATCGTTTGTATCATCAAAATCCCGGATTTTCTCCTTAAGCTTCCGATCCAGATCCGGTGGCAGGGGACGCTCGTTGATCTGGGAAATGTTAATATTGCGCCAGAAAGCTGGTTCTCCCTCTGCATCAGTATAAATAATAGGATAATCCGCCGTCTGAATCACTTCATTAAAGAAGAAGCTGATATCCTGAGATTCCTCGGAATTAATATTCTGTTCGAATATTTTAACCCGGAAGGTGAGAAAATCCCGGGATTGTTGTTTAAGTTCATTGACCAGCAACTGCGTGTAGTAAAGATATCCGATAATAATTAAAACTGCGAGTACAAACAGGAAACTTTTAAAATTTCCTTTAAAGCGATAAATATTCTTTGCCAATTTTGCCGACCCGGGGTTATGTTAAATGTTATGATAGAAAGAAATTTTCTTTCACACAAAAATTAAGTAAATGAATAGAACTTTAGTTCCAGATAAATTTAAAAAATTGACATTTCATGCGGAGTCCTGGTGCGCCAGCTCGGTCCGCCAGTACAGCATCTACCCGTCTGCGCGATGATA
>CBDUVK010000448.1:0-2245 GCA_965370645.1 uncultured bacterium | reverse complement strand
GTTTCCTCATCTTTTTTTCCCATGATATCTGCAGTTATCGAAATCAGATAACTGTCAAGTTCACCTTCATTCCATTGGGAAAAAATCGTCTGCATCTCTTCCGGGGTCATCTTCAAAACCTGCTGCATAACCGCATAGGATTCAGCGATCATCTGCATGTCACCATATTCAATGCCATTGTGAACCATTTTCACGAAATGTCCTGCTCCATCACTTCCCACCCATTCACAACATGGTGAACCATCCTTCACTTTGGCGGCGATGCTTTGAAAAATCGGTTTGACTTCTGGCCATGCCTCTTTCGATCCGCCCGGCATGATGGAGGGTCCTTTTAACGCCCCTTCCTCCCCACCGGAAACACCGGTACCTATATAAAGAAGTCCCTTTTCTTCAACATATGCGGTGCGGCGAACACTATCCGGGAAATAACTGTTCCCGCCATCGATAAGAATATCACCCTTGTTCATGAGGGGAATGAGACTTTCCATTAAATCATCCACCGCTTTCCCTGCTTTCACCATCATCATCACTTTACGTGGTGGTTTCAAACTTTGGACCAGTTCTTCCAGACTGTAGCATCCCTTGATATTTTTTCCCTGGGCCCGGCCATTTATAAAATTGTCTACTTTACTGGTGGTTCGGTTGTAAACGGCCACCGAAAAGCCGTGATTTTCCATGTTAAGAATTAAATTCTCTCCCATTACTGCTAAACCAATCAAGCCTACATCATACGTGCTCATATTGTGAATCCTCTCTATTGTTTATTTAATCTGAATTTCTCATCACGCAAAGACGCAAAGAACGCAAAAAAAATCATCCAAAGTTTACACGAAGTTCACACCTGTCCAATGGCCAGGTAAGAATTTACACAGATTATAATTATATGAAATTATTTAATAATAAATTCATTTTATTGTTTCGATTCAATTCGTGTTAATCAGTGAAATCAGTGGATAATGTTCTTAGTGGCTTAGCGCCCATCAAATGCCGTAGTGTAAGCTTTGCGTGTGCTTTTATCAATTAATTAGCTCTTTCAATCATCTTTTCTTGATAGGCCCACAAGCCCAGAGCAGGATTGGAAATGAAGAAAATCTCCTCGCCATTTTCCATGATGTTAAAACCTTCCCTCAGCTTATCAGGGGGATATTTATCAAGCATCGCATCTAAATCTCCATACTGAAAATTTACAGATTTGATTTCCTGCTCGGAGAGATGACCCGGACAGTAGGTAATTGTAAATCTCTCTTCGGAAGACCCATGGATCAGGTGAGCAGCGACAGATAGATTATTCCTCAATTGTAGATTATCATTTACAAAATCAAGAATTTCCGGAGTCGTATGATAACCATATTGTCTGATCAACTGGTCAATTTCGGGATCTTCCCCAAAGCTACTAACTCCGGGAGCCAATACAATCAGTTCTCCTCCATCAGCGATGGCCATGCGAGTGCGGTAAATACTCTTATTTCCCAGCCAGGTGCTCTTAAATTCCTGCGGATCGAGATAGACTATTACCTTATTTAATGGTTGCTCCAGCACCTCAAAATTTACCTTCCGGGAAAGCTGTGCAGCTTTCTTAAAACATTCTTCGTCATCCCCGATATATAATCCCTGTATAACCAATTCTCCAGTTTGATCCCGGCTGACAACAGTCAGAACATAGATGATGGGCAATTGACGCAGGTATAACTGAGAGGCATGATTGAGCAGTTTGCGTACCGGATTATCAATTTTTCCCAAAATCCGTTCTATACCGTGGACAGCTCCTAAAAAATGGCTTTTATGAATATTCTCTTGTCCTCCGACACCGATCAAAATATTTTTATTATAATTAGCCATCCCAATCACTTCATGTGGTACAACCTGACCCAGTGAAATAATGAGATCAAATTTGCCTTCCAGCACATTTTTATTAATTTGTACCGGCCAGTTAAAATTCACCTTCCCTTCAGATATTTCAGATAGGAAGCTGGCTGGTACTTCACCGAGCAATTCTAAATCGTCCCGCCAGCGATGGGTCCGGAAAAGATGTTGGGGAATATTTCCAAACATATCTGAAATTTCCTCTCTGGTCATCGGTGCATGGGCCCCAATCGCCGGCAAAACATCGGATAATTTTTCTCCATAATACTCATAAACATATTGTGTAAGAATTCCCGCCTGGGAATGAAAGCGGGTATAATCAGGAGGTATAGCCAGGACCTTTTTTCGAGGGCCCAGTTTATCCAGCACCTGGAACAGGCTG
>CBDUVK010000447.1:0-2249 GCA_965370645.1 uncultured bacterium | reverse complement strand
GAGTACAATAATCTGGCTGCCCGCATTGTGGCCATCAATCGCAAAGAGCGTACTATTATTCCCAGTGGCAATGATGTGCTGGTTTCGGGGGACCAGGTTTTTGTGATTTGCGATAAGGACCTTATACCCGCCATCGTCAAAATTACCGGAAAAGAAAATGTCACCATTCAGAATATCATGATTTTGGGGGGTGGCCTGATTGGCCGTTACGTGGCACGGGAGCTGGAAGATCATATGAACATCAAAATAATCGAGAGCCGCTCCGAAAAGTCCGAAGAGATCGCAGACATTCTACGTAAAACACTGGTGATCCATGGCGATGGAACAGATATGGATTTATTGGCCCTGGAAGGTATCATTGACATGGATTCATTCATTGCGGTAACGGGTGATGATGAAACCAACATTATTTCGACCCTGATGGCCCGCCACCTGCGGGTCCCAAGAACCATAGCACTGGTAAATAAAACTGAATACCTGCCCATTACCCCAACTATAGGTATGGATGCGGTGGTAAGTAAAAAACTACTTACTGTCAATGCTATTTTACGATTTATTCAAAAAAGTACCCTCGAAAGAATTGTGACGATTCCCGGTGTGGAGGCCGAAATTATTGAAATCATTCCCCAGGCTAATTCAAAAATAACCAAAAAGCCTCTAAAAGATATTCATTTCCCTAAGTTTACGATTGTGGGAGCTGTACAGAGAAATGAAGAGATAATCATTCCCATGGGAGATACTCAAATCCAGCCGGGTGATCGCGTGGTAATTTTCACGCTGCCGGTCTCCCTGGGAGAAGTCGAAAAACTATTCGCCTGATCATACAATTCGGATGATTCAAACAAAGAAAATCTGATGCATATACAGCTGGTCATCAATATTTTAGGATTTTTACTGATCTTCCTCGCGGGAAGCATGCTACTTCCGATTCCTTTTTCAGTTTACTATGGTGACGGGGATTTTCTCTATTTTATTATCTCGGCTATCATCACTTTTTTAGTCGGATTTTTATCCTTCAAATTAACCAAACGTGAAAGGGATGTCCGGGCACGGGAAGGCTTTGCCATCGTAACCCTGGGCTGGACTTTCTTTTCTCTATTCGGATGCCTGCCATTCCTGATCTCCGGTGAAATTTCCTCTCTCACCGATGCATTTTTCGAAACCATGTCCGGTTTTACCACAACAGGCGCAACCATCCTCAATGATATAGAAAATTTACCTCACGGATTGCTGTTCTGGCGCAGTCTGACGCACTGGCTGGGTGGTATGGGTATTATTGTTCTCTCTCTGGCTATCCTTCCTTTTCTGGGAGTGGGGGGGATGCAGCTGTTCAAAGCGGAAGTTCCCGGTCCTGTACCCGATAAACTTACCCCACGGGTCACTGAAACTGCCAAAATTCTATGGGGAGTTTATGTACTTATTTCCGGGCTAGAAACGATACTATTGATGTTTGGCGGGATGAATCTTTTCGATGCGCTGTGCCATACCTTTGGGACCATGGCTACCGGTGGATTTTCCACCAAAAATGCCAGCATTGGATATTACGACAATGCGTACATCCAATATGTTATTATCTTTTTTATGCTGGTAGCCGGGACCAATTTTTCTCTGCATTTTCGTTTCTTTAAAAAGGAAGTTACTGCCTATCACCGGAATAAAGAATTTCTGTTTTTTATCGGATTAGTCATTGGCGCGACTCTTTTTATCGGATTCGATACTTTCAGAAATCATTATCCCGATTGGGAAATTGCTTTTCGTAATACCCTTTTTCAGGTAGTCTCCATATTGACAACCACAGGCTATGGAACTGCCGATTATGAACAGTGGTCATTTAGTTCACAATATGTGCTGTTTTTATTCATGTTTATCGGAGGTTGTGCAGGAAGTACCGGCGGAGGGATGAAAGTGATTCGCTTATATATCCTGATCCAGTTTGTGCGTATGGAAGTGAAACGGTTGCTCCACCCCAGTGCTGTCATTCCCCTGCGGGTCGGTGCACATGTAATTCCAAGGGAAATTGTAACCCATGTCATCGGATTTCTGGGATTAATGGCGGGTCTGTTCTGTATCGGCGTTTTACTCATGACCTTATTAGGACTGGACCTGGTATCGGCCCTGGGGGCGGTCGCGGCCACCCTGGGAAATATTGGACCTGGTCTGGGCAGTGTAGGTCCCAGCGACAATTATGCCCATATTCCGGTGATCGGCAAATGGATTCTCACATTTTTTATGCTGGCAGGCCGTCTGGA
>CBDUVK010000446.1:0-2269 GCA_965370645.1 uncultured bacterium | reverse complement strand
TGCAGTGGCATAATAATCTACATGCTCATCATTTGGGATTTCAACGTAACCGTCGCATTATACTTGTAAAATGTCCCGGGTTCATGCAGATCCCGGTTTTTCCAATCTGTTATCCCTCCTTCGGCCGGGGGACGGTCAGCCCAATCCTGCATTCCGAAAAGATCGCCGGACCAGTCGGAGGACTGGTTCAGTAAGTGTTCCCAGGTGATTTTCGCGTTGTGAACTCCTTCGAATGTCCCATCCCAGACATAGTCAGACACCCTGTCATCCACACTGTTTATCAGTCCCATGTCAATGGCAAGTCCCGCTACCGTTGACAGATAGCTCTTGGTCACACTGAAGGTCATATCCACCCGCTCGATGTCTCCCCATTCGGCCACAATATAACCATTGCGGATTATGAGACCAGCCGGCCCACCTCTTTTCCTGGTTGGCCCAACGATCTCATGATAGGGCTCCCGCTGAAATCCCTTCAGGATAGCTATCCGGAGGTCTCTCGAACCTGTATATTCATTTTCCCTGGCAAATCGAACCGCCGCCTCCAGCTTTGTGGCATCAAAACTCATTTCTATGGGCGATTTCCTTTCCCATTTACCTGCCGGGGGATAATATTCCTGTGCGATCACAGGGAGATTGGCGGCCAGGAACCAGACCAGGAGGATGCCTGTAACTAAAGAAGCGAATGATTTTCTCATCTCATTCCTATATTCATTTCCAATCCGTAACATTACCGCTGTCCGGCATCGGCAGCTGTTGGGATCCGGATTTTCGCATCATTTTATTCTCCGCTATAGCAAGTTTTCGGTAGCCCAGGTTGACTGCAAGATAAAAAGCCGGCATCCGTAAATTCCCTAAGATCCTTATCGCGATACTGAAAATTTTACTGAAGTCATACTTGGCTTTGATTTTACCAATCTGTAGTTCCAGCGGTGTCATATTCTTAGGCTGGAACACAACGGTATGGTGATCGTAGTATTCCCATTTTTCATGCAAAAGCCTCCCGGTCTCTTTAAATTTCTTAAATACCTGGGTACCGGGATAGGGAGTTAATGCATTAATTGATGCCAGGCTTATACGATTTTTTATTAAGAATTTTATTGTTTCTCCGAATGTCTCATGTGTATCTTCGTCAAAGCCGAAAATCACTGAGGCCTGGATTAAAATACCCATTTTTAAAATTTTCTTGATACTTTGTTGGGTGTCTTCAAGACTTTTCAGTTTTTTGTATTTATTGGTATTGGTTTCCAGCACGCTCTCCAGCCCGATAAACAATCCCCTACAGCCGCTTTTTTTCGCCAGTTCCATAATCTCAATATTCCGTGCAAATGAAATGGAAGATTGACCTACCCACCTTATCTTCAACGGAATAAGTGCAGTAAAAAGTTCTCTGGCATACTTCTGGTTACCAATAATATTGTCATCAAGGAAAATAAAATTCCGGGCCCCGGATTCCTTAATATCTCTCACTATATGCTTGACAGGTATCAGCGTTATTTTTTTACCAAAAATATCCGTTACGCAACAAAAATCACAATTATACGGACATCCCCGAGATGTTTGCAGGGGTACCAGGTTATACATCCGTTTTTTAGACAGGGTTGAAAAATCTTTGGGTATATACCGGTCCAGATCCGGATTGGGTTCGTGATATCTCTCCTGAAGATTACCGCTTTCAATATCTTCCAGTATTTTTTCCCACACACCTTCAGCTTCTCCAACCACCACAGCATCGGCATGTTCAAGTGCCTCATCAGGCAAAAGCGAAGGATGGATCCCTCCCATCACTACTATTTTTCCTTTTTTCCTGAATGTGTCAGCTATGCGGTATCCCCTGTATGCATTCGAGGTCAGGCAACTGATGGCAACAACATCGCAGTCTTCATCCAGGTCCAATTCCATGTATTCTTCCTCAACAATTTTTACCTCATGCTTTTTCGGGGTAAGGCCTTTAAGTATAAACAATGCCAGTTGAGGTATCAAAATTCCCTTATTCGTAAATTTGTGTGGGTCCCTGACTGGAGAAACTAATAAGATTTTCATGAATGGATTTTTTGGTTAAGAGCTGGCCACCTAACCTGCTTCTGTTCAGGATTAGTGCGGTTCGGTTCAATTGTGGGAAAGAAGCAAATGTATCCCTGAATCAGGCTAAAGGTATACGATTTAAATTATTTACCAAAATTCGTAAAATCTGGATTATTAAATTGATATATTACACCAAATCCTGTTAAATGATTAATATGAGTACAAAGATTAGTATTCTGCTTATGAT
>CBDUVK010000445.1:0-2270 GCA_965370645.1 uncultured bacterium | reverse complement strand
GGGACTTGGTTTTACCAAAATGACTACTACATTCCAGAATTTTCATATCTCTAGTCATGAGTGTCCGGTTTAAAAAATTGATTAATGTTATGATTAAAAA
The DNA here is from genome assembly GCA_965370645.1 of uncultured bacterium. Lineage (GTDB taxonomy): Bacteria > Calditrichota > Calditrichia > RBG-13-44-9 > RBG-13-44-9 > RQOF01. The sequence continues at coordinate 2,170 of CBDUVK010000445.1, read as the reverse complement.
ACTCATCCCCAGACCCCTTCTCTTACTAAGAGAAGGGGCTAATTTGCTGACTAAAGAAAGTCCCTCTCTTTTTAAGAAAGGGATTTAGGGTGAGTTCTTAAATCAAGTCGATCACTAAAGATATTCTTTCAATTCCCTATATTCTTTAGCCTTATATACCATGACAAATCTTAAACCGGACACTCATGATTTTATATGTAACTTGGTTCCGGCAGGGATCCCAGAACATTCCCGGAGGAACAACCTCAAAAGCAATGTCTAACAATCAGTAGCGATTTTCTACAAAAAAAAAGCCCCAATACTTCGGGGCTTTGACACAATTCTTCAGGATGATTAAGATATTTCTACTTCGATTTCTTTCGGCTTCACCTCTTCTAGTTTAGGAAGACGGATGTTTAAGATACCATCTTTGAAATCTGCAGAAATCTTATCAGTTTTCACAGTATTCGGTAACCGAAATGTTCTGCAAAATTTCCCAAAAACTCTCTCAACCCGGTGATAATTAGTATCTTTCTCCTCCTTCTCCTTCTTCCGTTCTCCCTCTAATCTCAGTACACCATTTGTGAAGCTTATATGAATATCATCCTTCTTTAAGCCCGGCAATTCCGCATTCAGTAAATATTCATCATTACTTTCATTGATATCCACAACCGGATACCATCCTGCCTGGCTCACAGACTCTTCATCGCTCCAGCTATCTTTGGAAAAGAAACGATCAAAAGCCCGGTACATTTCATCCTGAATATTCATCAGATCCCTCGTAGGGCGCCATCTAATTAGTGTCATTTTTACTCCTCCTTTATTTGGTTTTGTTTATCATCTACCCTATGTATTGCAAATTGTATGCCAAACCCAATAAAACTTTTACAACTTATTGTTTAATATAATGATAGGGGATGCTCCGGAGCGAGGGATGACAAAATCCAGGTTTGAAAAAATTTCAGAAAATCTATAATTTTGACAGACGATATCGGTAAGATGGACAAAAAGTACGGGGGGATTCTGTCATTATTTCATATCAGGAACAAATGCCTTGATGCTCTCAATCATCATCTTGGCATTCTGGATGGCTTTCCCTTGAGGATGATTATTAAAAAAGATATAGGTTTTATAGGCTTTTTTTAATATCCTGGCCAGTCCGATCAACCATTCGTCCATTTCCTGTTGGGTATACAAATAATTATAGCGTGTCTGATTTGTTCCTTGCCACCAGTCCTGGCTGTTTCGACCGTGAAAACGAACATAAGCTAATTTTCCACTAACGATTTCCTGGGGTTTTAATAAACCCTTCAGGCGTGGTTCATCAACATTAACATAATTCAGCTGATTTTCTTTCAAAAATTGCTCTAATCCAGGATATGCCCAACTCCAGTTCCTAAATTCCACGAAGAGGGGGTGCTCCTGAATTTGCTCTTTAACCCAGGACAAGTAATCCCGGTTCTCAGGTGTATTTTTGAATGAATAGGGAAATTGTGCCAGAAAACCCGAAAATTTATCCACCTCAATCAGGGGTTGTACTGCTTCCATCATTTGCTTCAGAAAAGATTCATCTCTGGTACGGGTATGAGTGGTGGATTGATGAACCTTGACAACAAACTCAAATCCGGCGGCTGTCTTTTCACTCATTCGATGAAATATTGCTGGGTGAGGTATTTTATAGTAACTAGAATTTATTTCGACACAATTAAAATGTTGAGCGTAATAATCCAGCATTTTCCCCTTAGGTAATCTTGACGGATAAAATACTTCCCGCCAATCTTCATAACTGTATCCGCTGGTTCCGATCATGACATTCATCGTGAACTCCTCTGAGATCAAATATTTCTAAGATGGGGCCCGCATTTTCTCAACCGGGTGAAATTGTTTTGATAGACTTCAATTTTTTAAAGAGTGTCAGATAAAAATTTCGATAATTTAACCTGAAAATTCACAACCACTAAGACACAAAATCATAACTATTAATGGCTTAAAAGGAATATATACTTTTGAATAAATCAAATTTACAGCTTTTGTTTAAATCTTCTAATTTTTGTACTTTTTAGTGTTTTAGAGTCCGTCAGTTGCCGGATCATGATCTTTGTGGTCCCGCAGGTGCGGGATGAATTAATCAATTAGCCTGAATTATTCATAACCACTAAGTCACCAAGACACAAAATAATAAAATTTAATG
>CBDUVK010000444.1:0-2271 GCA_965370645.1 uncultured bacterium | reverse complement strand
TTTCAACTTAAGTCCGGTATGGAGCGTCAGAGATGGGATTTTAACATCTCAAACAATATTTTCAGTCAGGATCGCCCTCTTTTAATGGGAATTCTTAATGTTACTCCCGATTCCTTCTCGGATGGTGGAAAATATTTCTCGCCCGAGAAGGCCTTACAGCATGCAAAAGAAATGGCCCGGGCCGGTGCTGATATAATAGATATCGGCGCAGAATCCACTCGACCCGGTGCCAGGGCAGTGACGATAGAGGAAGAATGGCAACGTCTGGAAACGGTTCTGAAGATGATAAAAGCGAATCTTGCACTTCCCGTTTCCATAGATACCTATAAGTCTAAAATTGCTCGGCGGGCTCTGGATGCAGGGGCGGACATGGTGAACGATATATCGGGACTGACCTTCGATCCGGAGATGGTCAAAGTGGTTGCAGAAGCCGGATGTCCACTGGTTATTATGCATATCAAAGGCACCCCGCGGGATATGCAAATTGATCCCCGGTATGATAATCTTATGGAGGAACTGTATCGGTTTTTTCTCCGCCAGATTGAATATGCACAAAGTCATGGAATTTCGCAATTGATCGTGGATCCCGGAATTGGATTCGGGAAACGTTTACAGGATAATCCGGAGATTATCAGACGTTTGAAAGAATTCCGGGGATTGGGGTATCCGATTCTGGTTGGCCCTTCGCGCAAATCATTTATCGGAAAAATATTGGGTGTCGAATCTGAAAAACGTATGATCGGTTCTGCAGCTGCAGTTGCCCTGGCTTTAAATAACGGCGCTAAAATTATCCGCGTGCATGATGTGCATGAAATGAAACAGGTCTCAGAAATAGTACAGGCTATAAATAATCCCATTTTTTTTATGAAGGAATGATTAATTGTTTTGATTTTTATTTTTTTTGATTTAAATTTATCAAAATTGATAGTTTATCGCGTTTTTTCGTGTTGATTTTGGTGAGAAATATGGTAAGACTGTTTAAGTATTGATTATTGTGGGCGATGATACACTATTAATGGGTATGTTATGCTTTTTAAAATCGGGTTTCTTTCAATTTCAGTCATAGATGTTCTGGATGTATTTCTGGTCAGTTATATTTTCTATAAACTCTATCAATTCCTCAAAGGAAGTATTGCTGCCCGGATGATGATTGGTTTGTTGTTTATTATCTTGATTTCTATTGTGGCTGAATTATTTAATATGAGTGGCAGCACCTGGATTTTTGCAAATTTGAAAACTGTTTGGGTGATTGCCTTCGTTATTATTTTTCAGCCGGAGTTTCGTCGTCTTTTATTGTATCTGGGTCAGATTCCAATATTGCGGAAAATCGTGCAGGTTTCGGCCCAGAAAATTGTTGATGAGGTGGTGGGAGCTGTGGCGGAGTTATCCAGGAAGAATTTTGGTGCACTGATTGTTATCTTGAGGGATACCGGGATACGCAGTGTGATTGAGACAGGAATTGCCCTGCAGGCACAACTCAGTAAAGCACTCATTCTGTCAATTTTTAATCCCCGCTCTCCCATGCATGATGGAGCGGTGGTCATTCAGAATGATATTCTGGTTGCGGCCAAATGTCAGCTGCCACTGACGGAAAATCCCAAACTGGATCCGTCCCTGGGCATGCGTCATCGGGCGGCTTTGGGATTATCGGAGCAGTCTGATGCCCTGGTTTTGGCGGTAAGTGAGGAAACCGGTATGATTTCACTGGCAGAAGACGGGGTGCTGACCCGGGGTTTAAGCGAGGAAGGACTGCAACAACGGCTTATTGAAGCTTTTTCTCCGGCGGGTCAGGCCCGGAGAGGATTGTCGGATCTGTTGCGCTGGGGGGAAGAAGTCTGATTTGACGCAGCGCACTGCTTTTGAATTAGAGATAGATTATTTTTGGGTTTAAAATATAGTTTTGAAATTTAAATAATTTGTTATTTATAAGGGTGAGGGTATTATGAAAAGATTGTTAATAATTATATCTGTTTTGGTTCTGGCGTTTTCTGCCTATCCGGCTGATGATAACCGCATATTTCCCACAGTACAGCTTGAACTTCAAACGCTTCAGGGTTTTTATCAAAATGGCGATATAGTTGAATTATCAGCTTCAGGATTCGCTGTGGAAGATAAGATTGTTGCTGTAGTGCTGCTTGTTAACAATAGTGATGGTTCGTATGATTATAAACTTCTTGCGGAACATGGACTGTCCATCGATTCACAAGGTCAACTATCGGGAAACTTGACCTTAAATGGAATCGATGATAATGATGTAACAGCACAGATCGC
>CBDUVK010000443.1:0-2284 GCA_965370645.1 uncultured bacterium | reverse complement strand
GTGGAATGAGAGGGATCGAATTATCCTCCAGGTGGCCAGGAATTTTGGTGAATGTGAACTTGCCATGCCGGATGAATTTCTAAAAGAAGTTCATAATTATATCAAAAGATGGAAAAGCACGGATCGTCTGGAAAGTGCACTGGTCCGGGCAGTAAACAATGAGTATCCTAATATTATTACACAAATTATGCTGGAGCATCATCTGCCACCTCAGTTTTTCTATCTGGCACTGCAGGAAAGTGATTTTAAAAGCAGGATTGTGGGTCCGAAAACCAGATATGGGATTGCTAAAGGGATCTGGCAGTTTATCCCCGCAACCGCATCACGCTATGGGCTGAAAACCGGCCCCCTGGCAGGTCTTCGCCGCTATGATCCTAAAGATGAACGGTTCAATTTTAATAAATCAACCAGTGCCGCCGCTCAATATATCCGTGATATTTATGAGACAGAAGCGCAGGCATCCGGATTGCTGGTAATGGCTTCCTATAATTGGGGCGAACGTAAAGTGCGGGAGTTGATCAGAAAAATGCCTCAAAATCCCCAGGATAGAAATTTCTGGGAATTGTTAAGATTATACCGCAGAAAAATTCCCAGCGAGACCTATGATTATGTTTTCTATATCATATCTGCCGCAGTTATCGGGCAGAATCCCGATCTTTTCGGTTTTAGCTTTGCTAATCCGCTAGAAATAAAAGCGGTTCAGGCCACAGATTCGCTTCTTAGTGAATCTTTCTAAAGGCCCCTTCCAGATCTTCTAATAAATCATCCACATGTTCAATTCCCACTGAAATGCGAATCAAAGTTTCAGACAAACCGATTTGCCGGCGCTCTTTTTCGGGAACCGAGGCATGGGTCATCAAGGCCGGCAGCTCGATGAGGGATTCGACGCCTCCCAGACTTTCGGCCAGCGCAAAATAACGAGTGCTTTCCACGAACTTCTTGGCAGTTTTCAAATCTCCTTCCAATTCAAAAGAAAGCATTCCACCAAAACCTGTCATCTGCCGGCAAGCCAGATCATACTGGGGATGACTTTTTAGTCCCGGATAGATAACTTTCCTGACCCGACTGTTTTTTTCTAAAAACTCTGCTATACGATTAGCGTTACTGGCATGCTGGCGCATCCGAACTCCCAGGGTTTTCAAACCACGCAGTACCAGGAAGCTGTCGAAAGGCGAGAGCACTCCGCCTGCAGAGTTCTGGGTGAATTTTATCTTTTCATAAAGTTCTTCATCATTCAATATAAGTGCACCACCCAAAGAATCACTGTGACCATTCAGATATTTGGTGCTGCTGTGCATGACGATATCTGCGCCCAGCTGCAGCGGTTGCTGGAAGTAGGGACTCATAAAAGTGTTGTCGACGACGACAGGAATCTTGTGCTGCTGTGCAATGCGTGAAATCTCTTTAATGTCGCATAATTTTAGCAGCGGATTTGTCGGTGTTTCCAGCCATATCAGACGGGTATTTTCCCGGATGGCTGATGCAACCTGCCGGGTATCCCGGGCGTCCACAAAACTAACCTGAATTGTAAAATTGCTCTGGAATATTTTATCCATTAGGCGCCGGCTACCCCCGTAAAGATCATCGAAAGCAACTAAATGGTCGCCGGCATGAAGCAGGGATAAAAAGAGAGTGGTTTCTGCGGCTAATCCCGAGGCAAATGCAAGACCAAATTTAGCATTTTCCAGACTGGCCAGGCGGGCTTCAAGGCCCAGACGGGTGGGATTTCCGGAACGTATGTATTCGTAGCCAGCGGTGGGTTCTTCCACATCATTCCGGGCAAAGGTGGTGGCCAGGTGGATCGGTTTAACCACATCACCACTTCCCCCGGCCTTCAAATTCGGCTCTTCTCCTACATGAATGGCCTTGGTTTCAAGTTTCATCATCTCTCCCTGTTGTTGGCAGTGCAACAATTATTTTTACTCTAATATGCAAAAATTTTTACTGCGAAACTTTCAGAAAATATATCTGATTAAATGACTAAATATTCTCAGAAGTGCTTCTCTTTTTTCTTTTGAAATGAAGTAATATAAATGTATATCTTATATCTCGAAGGCAGAATATTAAGCGAGATGGAGTGGTTAAGCATAATGTGTACCCTAACCCTGGCCCTTCCCCTGCTGGCAGGGGAAGGGAACAAGGGAAGGGGTACATAACCGGGAGATATTTAATAAAAAAATCAAATATCAGGCAACAATTTCGTTAGGGATAAATTTTTTCTATTCCTGCAGTGATTCTCTTACTTCTTTTTCGATATACCCGTGCTCAATCATCCATTCATCAT
>CBDUVK010000442.1:0-2289 GCA_965370645.1 uncultured bacterium | reverse complement strand
GTAAAAAGAGAAGAGAAATAACCAGTTCTCGCAGTACCTCCAACCGCAAACCAGTCGATTAAGAAAATCGACTGGAATTGTGGCCAGAATTTTTCTAAATTCTGCCACGTCATAAAATTATAAACCGATGCTTATCAAATTCATTCAATCCTTGCCTGATCATTATAAATATCTGATCATTCTTGTAGGGGTAGTTGTCCTGTTTCTTGTTGGCTTACTCCCCCATAGTTTTTTATGGATAACCCTGAATATCTTGCTGTTTTTGGCTCTCCTCTCCTTTTTGTTTTTAATATTTCAGGAAAGTTTTGAGGGTGGTGAAGAGGAGGACGATGAGGATTTTGCAAATCTTGGAGATGTAAAACAAGATTGGCTACAGATTGAGAACGACCAGGATGTGGAAGAACTTTTTCAAAAATTCCTGGACAGTACCTTAAAATTGATTAAGAAGGTGCTGGTATCCAATACTGTTACTCTACTGTTTGCGAATTACAAAAAAAAGGAATTTACTATTCGTCACCACGTGACGGATCATCCCGATGTTTTTATTTCCCAGAAAATTATTGATATTTATAAAGGATTGCCCAGTCTCGTCCTGCGAAACCGCACACCACTCATAGAAAATCATTTGCCTGAGGGACAGGAGATTATTCCCTACTATCAGCAGAATGAAAATCCTTCCAACTCTTTTGCAGCTGTTCCTATATATTATAAAGATTATATCATAGGGATTCTATGTACGGATAGTGAAGTAGAGGAAGCGTATAGCAATGAAGATCTGGATATTTTAAGGCACTTTGGAAATCTGATTACCGTTCAGATATTCGGGAGTAATAAACTCTATGAATATGAATCGGAAAACTGGCTGGTGAATGTTTTATTTGATGTAAGCCAGGAAATGAATCAGATACAATCCGTTGAGGAACTGTGGGGATATTTATTGCGGAAGCTGCCCGATATTATTGGATGTGATCGAATATCAATTTCCGAAAAAGTGAATGAAAAGCAGGGTGAAATTTTAGGGATTAATGGCGGTACCGGTAATTTGAAGAGCGGGCGCCAGTTTGGAATTAATGAGGGTATTGTAGGATGGGTTATGCGAAAAAATCAGACGCTACTGGTGGATGATTTTTCTACGAAGGAAAATTATGTGCCCCGTTTTAGTTCCTCGGAAAGCCCTGCGAAGGAATATTTTTCCCTGCTGGCACTTCCTGTCGCAACGGATAAGTTGCCCATCGCTGTTATATGCCTGGAAAGTTATCGCCCCCGTAATTTTAAAGAACAACATAAACGGATTCTCCAGACCATCTGTAATCAAGCAGCCAATATGTATATTATGACCCGTACCTTGGATCATCTTAAGCTGATGAATTACCGGGATCTGGAAACCCAGCTTGAGAACCTGAATGCCTTTAAATTTATTCTACCAAAGGAAATTAAGCGTGCCTCAAAGCTGGAATATCAAAATGGACTGTTTTTCCTGAAGATCTACTTTCAGATGAAGGAAGAGAACAAAGAAGTACACAGTAAGACCTTAAAGGAATTTTTATCTTTGATATTGCCTAGTATATCCGACTCTGATTATATTTTCCGACTTTTTCCGGAAACCTTTGCAATCTTGGTTTCACCATTGGATGGAGTGAATACCCAGCATATTGCGGAAAAACTGCTGGAAAAATTCAGGGAGAAAAAGATCTGGGGTGATGGCCAGGTATATGACTTCTATGTGAGCATCGGGATTGTTCCCCCGGAATTTATTAGTGGAGATGTTGATCGTGTTTTGTATGTCGGAGAAGAGTCCATTAAACAATCGAGATTAAAAGGTCCGAATCAGGCGGTTGTATTTCAGGAAACTCCGGCAGACAGTCGGGACGATGGTGAACAGCTAAGTATTCTGGATGAATCATCATAATTGATAATTATTTTAAAGAAAAATCAGATACAGGGAGAAATTTAAATGGCCAAGAAACAAGATTTCGCCTCTAAAGTTGCCAAGGCACAGAAGAGTGGTGAAAGTTGTCCGGTTTGTGGTGATGTTTATAGTTTTGTAAAGAAGGAGCAGGCCTATTTTTCGGAATCAACTCAAAGCTGGAAATATGAAACAAAGAACCATAAAGTGTGCAAGTGCAATGAGAAGGAAGTATACAATTAATCGTCCCCTATGACGGTTCTGAAGCCTGGCTGCCTTGGTATCCAGGCTTTTTTTATTTTATAGGGTGAAGAAATGGGCTTAAGCCCGGGGTGTAATGAAGCATTGAAATTTTCCTGCTAATCATAGTAGTTCAATGAGTC
>CBDUVK010000441.1:0-2294 GCA_965370645.1 uncultured bacterium | reverse complement strand
GCGATGGAAGGAAGCTGTCTGGTATAGGCGTAAGAGGACAAATGCTCCAAAAATTAAGACAATCAAGGATATGTGGATAAAATGCCAGGAGGTTGCAAAACGTGTCTGAGCTCCTTTTACAAACCATTAGTACATTTGGCAATATGAATATTGACAAGTTTAATACTGCCTTTAATGGATTGAGTCAATCAATGAGGATGTCTAATCGAGAAATTGACCTGAATTATGTCCGGCGCCAAACTATCAGGCTTCTCGATTCACTGGGTCATTGTGATTTTGATTTTGATAACCGCCGGGTTTTTGCCTGTTCACCTTCTTTAGTAGCATTGCCGACATCTGGCCTCCCTAAAGCGATATTGACCGGGGCCAGAGTTCCATCATTAATTAAAGAGATAAAAAATTTCGTGCGGACAAATCGTAATTCAATTTCATTTAGCGAAACACAACAGAACAACGAGTACCTTTTTTTGCCTTCAGCCATCTACATAGAGGCAGTTGACTATGAATGCATAAAAAATGTATCACTTGCCACTCAAATATATCATTATCTGGAGACACCTGTAGCATGGTCTTTGGTTAATTTTTCAGTCGGGATTGAAAATGTCATGGAAAATCTTATCTATGAACGTAGAGACGATATTAACTGGAAGAAACAAACTTTTTCTACTGATTCACTAACATTTTCGAATCGTAATTGTGATAATATTCAAAAACTCGTTTCCTATGTCAATCCTGTGAACCAGCAAAGAAGGCACTGGGTGTGGGATAATAACCAGGCAGCTGAAGTGGATCGTGATTGGGGGAGATATATTATTCTTGCATCCCAAAAAAAGAATGTCATAATTTATGATGAACGGTACCATCGATTAGCTGTGCCGTCAACGGTGCCTCTCCCCCGTTTTTTGGCAAGAGCTGCTACTCTTTGCACAGGAATGGCTCCAGTACCCGCACCAATCGGCGAAGAACCTATAGGGGGATTACCTGCTGGACATCAAATGGATATTTATTATGATATCACCCCGCCTATTGCTAAAATGATTTCAAGAAAATTATCTCAAGATTTAATACTACACAGTATTTCACCTGACCGAAGAGGAGTGATATCATGAAAGATCCAATAGGTGCATTTGACGCAATCAGGGATAACTTTATTTTATACATAAAGACTGCATTTGGCACCCGCTTTCCCTCCATAGAGGCTGAAAGGGAAGCACTTCTGCGGGAACCACGGGTTATGTGTCAGGAACCGTGGATTGAACCGCTGCCAGTGTACCAAAAATCCGGAAAGACAATTTTAAGTCTAACAAGTGAAGATCTTCCAGATTTGAATGAGCAGGAAATAATTTATTTTAAGTCTTTAGTTTCGTGTGGTTTGTTCAAAGACTACGAGCTACATGCTCATCAGGCCGAAATGCTTAAAAAAACACTCGACTGCAATAATTGTATTGTTACTGCTGGCACGGGTTCAGGCAAAACAGAGTCATTCCTTCTTCCTTTGTTTGCCTATCTTTCCCGTGAATCATCCAAGTGGGAATCTCCAGGAACTCCAAACCCCCGTGTCAATAGCTGGTGGAATGATACGCAATGGCAGAATTCCTGTATAGGTGATAACAATCGAATTCAGCAAACTTATAGAATTCCCCAGCGCGGTCACGAAAAGCGTGAAGCAGCAGTTCGCGCACTTATTATTTATCCAATGAATGCCCTGGTTGAAGACCAGCTTACTAGGCTTCGAAAAGCTCTCGATTCAGATGACGCTAGAAAGTGGTTCCAAAATTATCGGCACGGAAATAAAATATATTTTGGACGTTATAACAGTAGCACACCTATTCCAGGTCATGAATTTACAAGACCTGGCAATCCAGATAAGAAGAGAATAGAAAAACTTACTAAATCTTTGAAGGAAATGGATAATGCTGCGAAACATGCTGAAAAACATGCTCAGAAAACTGGTGAAGATGATGCTAGATTTTATTTCCCAAGACTCGATGGATCTGAAATGCGTTCCCGGTGGGATATGCAGGATTCACCACCTGACATCCTAATAACAAACTTTTCAATGCTAAGCATTATGCTTATGCGCGAAACAGATGAAGCGATATTCGAGAAAACACGGCAGTGGCTGGCTGGAGGAGAAGACAGAGTATTTCATCTGGTTATCGATGAACTGCACCTTTACCGGGGAACAGCCGGTGCTGAGGTGGCATATCTTTTGAGGTTGCTGCTGCTCCGTCTAGGACTCACACCAGATCATCCAAAATTACGCATCCTTGGGTCTAGCGCATCTCTAGATT
>CBDUVK010000440.1:0-2301 GCA_965370645.1 uncultured bacterium | reverse complement strand
ACATGACAGCGAGTATTACCTGGCGATAGGTACTCACGCCCGCTCCATGTACAAAATGAATCTTTCCTCCATAACCGGTATTGAGGATACAGGAGAAGGTCAGATTGGCAAAACATTTCATTTAAAGCAAAATTATCCAAATCCGTTCAATCCTACCACCACGATTCCCTATTCGCTCTCCAGACATTCAAATATCAGGCTTTCTATCTACAATACCCTGGGGCAGGAAATCAGAACCCTGGTGGATCAGCAACAACCTGCAGGAAATTATCAGGTGATATGGAACGGGAGGGACAACCTTGGAAATGCGGTAGCATCCGGAATCTATATCTACCGTCTTAATGCCGGTGATTTCACCCAGACCCGCAGGCTTACATTCATAAAATAGAAATAACCTGGGGATGCCATTTGTCTAAATAATGGCATCCTCTTTTCAATTAAATTCATTCCTACATCTGTCCCCAAAAAAGAGCCTACTATAGTTCAGTCCTGCGGCAGTAACCGGTCCCTTAATTTAAGTTTAGTGATTAATTATGGCGTACGATTGAAATATAATATTGGAATTTCTCCGCTTGCTTTTGATAATTATTTCTTTAACTTTTCAATACTATGAAAACAATAACCATTAAAATCAGCTATCTTTGTCTTCTTGTTTACTTTTTATTAGGGATCACAACTCTCCCTGCACAATCTCCGGATTCCCTGATTCAAAGCCTGATCATGCAAACCAACCTGGACACACTTACCCGCTATCTCAATATTCTCTCGGGAGAACAGTCGGCCATGATTAATGGTCAACCCGCAACAATTACCTCCCGTTATGTGGGTCATGCCCATAATGATCTGGCAGCCGACTATCTCTTTGAAACCCTGCAAAAAACCGGTCTTCCTACTTATAATCAGAACTACAGTGCCGGCGGCAGAAACGTCTTTGCAATTCAAACGGGCACTACTTTTCCGGACCACCAAATCATCGTGTGTGCTCATTACGATGATATGCCATCATTGGGACTTGCACCCGGTGCGGATGACGATGGCAGCGGTTGTGTGGCGGTGCTGGAGACAGCCCGAATCCTTTCGCAGATTCAAACTCCCTATACCATCATCTATGCATTATGGGATGAAGAGGAAATTGGCCTGGTGGGCAGCGCCTATTATGCTCAGCAGGCAGCTCAGGCAAATGATAATATTATTGCGGTGGTCAATCTGGAAATGTTTGGCTGGGATGGGAACGATGATGGGTTAATGGACATTCATACCCGCCCTATTGCTAACTCTATTCAACTGGCAAGCCTTATCGAAGATTTACAGAGCATATACAGTATAGGTCTCTTCCCGGTGACTTATAATCCGGGAACTACCGCCAGCGATCATTCCTCCTTTTGGAATCAAGGCTATACCGCCATCGTTTTCAGTCAGGCGTTTTACGGCAACGATATGAATCCGTACTATCATACCTCGAATGACCGTATCATTCATTTTAATATGGGCTACTTCTATGCCCTCTCAAAATTGGCAGTTGCTTCGGTTGCCCACTTAGCGCACTTTAATATGGTGCTTGACATTACCCCGGATCAGCCTCCTATTCCTGAAGATCTCCTTTTGGCTCAAAATTATCCTAATCCATTCAATCCCACAACCACAATTGTATTTGATTTACCTTCATCCAGTTATACCAGCCTTGCGATTTATAACATTCTGGGTGAAAATGTTGCTACACTGGTGGCAAGTCAATTAGCGGCGGGAAAACATCAATATGTCTGGAACGCCAGCAGCTTACCCAGCGGTCTTTACTTTTACCGTCTGGTGGCCGGTAAATCGGTGCAGGTCAGGAAAATGATTTTGATTGAATGATTTAATGTCTCAATTATTTTCTTTATGGACGAAAACTTTGTCTTTATCTAATATGAAGTTTTTTAGGGGACCTAATAATTCTATTTATTTAACAAATGAACATGTTATACATAATTTTTAAATAACATGCGTTTTGTAGTAAAGAAATTGGATTAAAGTTTAAGCTTTCTAAACTGGTTTAGGTATTCACTTCCCTCTTAACTAATTTTATCTCTTTTTTCCGTTCTTTTCTCTTGATAGAAAAGAATACGTCAGTGGCCGCACTGTAAGCAAAAAGACCCCTCTGGCCAGCCGGACAGGTCAAGACTGTCAGAAAAAATCCGGAAATTCTGAAACTCACACCGACTTCGTCGGCCCTCAAACAGACAAAATTTCAGACGTTCAGCGCGCCTGAATTTACACTGATTTTTTCTGAAGGTCGATTCATGCAGTATCAGGTTATTGTTG
>CBDUVK010000439.1:0-2316 GCA_965370645.1 uncultured bacterium | reverse complement strand
CGCCCTGATGAATTTTATATTGCTTTCCGCCTGTATTAACGATAGCGTACATATACTTGATCCCTCCTCAAGGTAACTGACCCTAACTTTCATTTAAGAAAATGATTATTATTAATCTATTACAGAAATTTGTCAAGATAAAATTAACAAATTTGACGATGTTGTAAAAAGACCGTTTTACTTGTTTCGTAAGCATTTTTAGAATTTATGAAACGTTTCAAGGCACTGAGCCATCCAATCGGCTGAAGGAGGCTCTTTTTGGAAACATATTTAACTCATCGTGTCATACACTGGGATAAAAGGCACTACACATCTTCCAATCACAAACTGATCGGCGAAGAACCCCTGTCGATCCGTGTTGAAGGTAAACCTTATTCTGTTGTTATGCGGACTCCGGGTGATGAATTGGCCCATGCTGCCGGGTTCTGTCTTGCCGAAGGGATTATTGATACTCCCGAGGATATTAAGGTCATCTCATGTTGTGACGGCACAGATTCTAATGTGGTCACCATTACTCTTGAAGAATCGCGTCAGAGCAAAATAACCGGACTTCTGGACAGACGCGGCTTTATCAGCCAGACCAGCTGCGGCATTTGCGGCAAGGAGATCGTCAAAGATCTTTATCAGGTTATTCAACCCATGAAAAATACTGCTCAGATTAATGCGGGGTTGGCACTGGAATGCCTTGAAAATCTTTCCAGCCACCAGCCGTTGCGTAATCAGACCCGTGCATCTCATGCAGCCGCCCTTTATACTTCTGATTTTAAGCTGTTATCGGTAGCCGAAGATGTTGGCCGGCATAACGCCCTTGATAAAGCCATCGGAAAGGTTTTCCTTAATCATAGTCTTGACAAGGCTTCACTCTTGATCCTTTCTTCCCGGATCAGCTATGAACTGGTGCAGAAAGCTGCACGGGCCCGTATCCCTCTCATATTGGCCTTCTCGCGACCCACATCAATGGCCGTGGAACTGGCATCCAAATTAAGCATAACGTTGGCATGTCTGGCCAAAGGTTCCGGATTATACATTTTCTGCGGAGAAAACCGTTTCATTATTTAAGCACAGTTTGCAATTATTTTTTTAATTCTGCAGGGAATATCCCATTTTTTCAAAAGATGTGAGACACGGGGATGCACCATATGCTCCCAGGGTTTTCCATCCACCATAAGGCGGCGAATTTCAGCGGCACTGATGCCTTTTTTCGCTGGCGGCACTTCCCAAAGAACATGGGTATTTAGCCCGAGGGATTCAAAGGTGTCGAGTTTCTTTTTTCCCCAGTCATCGTAAATGGTAAGAAAAAATAAACCATCCATGGGTACATAGTATTTATAAAGCTCGGGCATATTAATGGGAAACGGAACAACTGAGAACTGGTTGGGTTTTACCCCTTCGGCCTGCAATACCTCATTAACCAGAATATATCGTTCATAATAGGTGAGCGGGTTGGATGAGGGATTGTCTCTTTGAGAATCTTCCTGTTCTTTTCTGGTCAACAGGGGATCGGGATTGGTGATTCCAACAACCAGATGCCTGCAAGACCGTTTTCCCGCCAGAAGATACTTAACGTGGTCATTATGAAGAATCTGGAATCTTCCGTGAATGATGCCGGTTTCAGCCGTCTGAAATGACGTCTTTTTTTCTAAAATGCTGTTCATTATTTTTAGATCTCTTACCTCAGAGCTTGCATAGAACACGGAGGTTGTATTACATTATTTTCCATCTCATATTATTTCTGTTTTTCCGGTTCATAAGACGCCGTGTACAGTTATGCGGATATCTTTAAGCTCTTTTTCAATAAGAGTGATTATTTACTCCAGTTTAAAGGAGTTATACTTTCCTGGCCAGTAGGGTTGGTCAACAGGTGTATCCATTATTCCATGAAGTTTTGACCGGTCTAAATGGTTCAAAACCATATATATCAGTTCTTTGCCCCTGAGACTTCCCTGAGCACCGGAAGCCGCACTAATTTCATCAAACTGTCTGACCCTGTCTCGCCTTACGCCACTGCCGTGAAACATGATCGGAACGCTTTCACCGGAATGGATCAACGGACCTGAGCTGGGTGTGGAATGATCGGCAGTTACAATAATCAGCAGTTCCGGATCTTCCAACAGGGGTTGGATCACCTTTCCAATACCTTCATCCAGGGATTCAATGACCGATTTTTTGGCCAGGGGATTTTTTTTATGTGCAGCTTCATCCGGTGTTTTGGTGTGTACATGTATAAAGTCATACTCGTTTAAGCATTTATAAGCCATATTGATTCGCTCGGCCAGATCATTGCCGGGATTTCCGGTATCCGTGACTTTTTTAACA
>CBDUVK010000438.1:0-2326 GCA_965370645.1 uncultured bacterium | reverse complement strand
ATATCGCCGGAATCTATGCCAGAGTTGATACCAACCAGGGTGTCCATAAGGCGCCGGCTAATGAATCCATTCAAGGGGCCATCGATGTTGAACTTGTCCTTTCCGGAACAGAGCAGAATATTCTGAATCCGGCCGGTATTAATGTAATTCGAAAATTTAACAATCGAATTGTGGTTTGGGGTGCGAGAACGCTTGGGGGCGATGCCAATGGAGAGTGGAAATATCTCAATGTCAGACGCCTGTTTATTTATCTTGAAGAATCCATTAAGAAGGGGACCGAGTGGGTGGTATTTGAACAAAACAATGAAAGACTGTGGGCTAAGATCCGACAAACGGTATCGGATTTTCTTATAGTAGCCTGGCAAACCGGGGCTCTGCAGGGACCCCGGCCGGAGGATGCATACTTTGTCAAATGTGATCAGGAGAACAATACTCAGAAAAATATAGACTTAGGACGTGTCATCATCGATGTTGGTGTTGCGCTAATAAAACCAGCAGAATTCGTTATTATGCGAATCGTACAGAAAATCGGAGGAAAGGTTTAAAAAGTTCAACTGATAAACTTGACAGTATGAATAGGCTATGTTTTGAGTACTTCGTTTAAAAATTTCTGGGAATATAAAATTTCTTTCTATAACAGTGCAACGTGGGGTAATAGAGTCAGTCGTCCTTGAGTTCTGGTTTAAAATTTAACAGGAGAGGCCAAAAATGTTCTGGAAAAAAAAGATAAGTGGGGCATTCGAGAATGCTCATAGGATTGAATTTGATGATAAATCAAAATTCATTCTGTTTAGTGATGTTCACCGGGGGATTAACGACTGGTCAGATGACTTTGCTCATAACCAGAATCTTTTTTTCTTTGCCTTGCAGGAATATTTCGAAAAGGGCTTCACCTATATTGAAGTAGGAGATGGTGATGAGTTGTGGGAAAATAAGCATTTTTCTGATATCCGTTATGCCCACAGCCACATTTTCTGGTTGTTGAGGGAATATTATTTGCAGGATCGATTCCATTTGATTTATGGGAATCATGATATTGAGAGGCAGAATAAAGGAACGGTTAAGAAAACACTGTCGGAATTCACGGATGATCGTACCGGGGAGACCAAGGACCTGTTTAAATCAATTACTGTTTATGAAAGTATTGTTCTGGAGCATAAGAAGACAAAAGGAAAATTATTTCTTTTGCACGGCCATCAGGCAGATTGGGTGAGCGGGGTCATCTGGCGTTTCAGCCGCTTTATGGTACGCCATTTCTGGAAAAGACTGCAGCTTATCGGTATTAAAGATCCCACCAGCCCTGCCAAGAATTTTAAGCGAGCTGAAAAAGTGGATAAGAAACTTCTCGACTGGGCTCTGGAAAATAAGCAGACACTCATTGCCGGTCACACCCACCGTTCAAAATTGGCCGAGGATGCAACAGAACCATATTTTAATACCGGCAGCTGTGTGCATCCCAGATGTATCACCGGCCTGGAAATTGAAAACAGCAAAATTACACTTGTTAAATGGTGGTTTGGTATCGATGAAAAAGGAGAGTGTGGCTGTCTGAAAGTGAAACGGGAAGTACTGGCCGGCCCGAAAGAATTGAAAGCATTTTTGAGTATTAAATAAAATTCTGAATTAAAGTAAAAACGGCCTTCAAAAAAATCAGTGAGAATTCCGGCGAACGGAACGGCTGAAATTCTGTCTGTCTGAGTCACGGCTAGCCGGGACGAGTTTAAGAATTTCAGTGAAGCTTGCCGTTGATTTTTAAGATTTTTTCTGAAAGCCTTGATTTTTTGGTTCTTTTGCATCAAGGCAAAAGAACAGAAGCAAAGAGAAGGATAAATCAAATTATATTGTTGAGATAATCAAGAGGAAGTCATTACGAATGAATATAATTTTTTAATGTTTAGAGATAATATTAAATTACAAAAGGCGCATGAAGCAATCTCCATCCAGTAAGGAGATTGGAGCGTCCCGAACACTCAATTATATTGAGTGCTTGATCCTTGCAATGACAGCGATAATTTGGGAGTAATATAATGACGAATCCAAATCAAGCACCTCTCTTCGATATCCACGTCCATCCCTCTCTAAAAGTATACCTGTTTAATAAAAAACTATACCGTCGCTATCCTTCCGGTGGAGCCTGGAATCCATTGTTCATGCGAGTCAATCTGCACAAGATGCGAAAAGGAAATGCCCGGGCGATCGTCTCCTCTATCTACTTGCCGGAGAGAAAGATGATCGAGGATTGTAAACTGATGGGGATTGGATTGTGGGCACTGGGGATATCGAGAAGGTTTTTATGAAAAATGCGCTGAGGGTTTTTGAGAGTGGT
>CBDUVK010000437.1:0-2328 GCA_965370645.1 uncultured bacterium | reverse complement strand
CATTCATCACCTGGATGGCTTTGGGATGAACCTGGTCTGATGGCCCCGTACCGGCTGAATAAACTTCGAGATCAGGATCAAATGATTTGAGAAATCCCTCAGCCATCTGGCTCCGGCAGGAATTACCGGTACATAAAATCAGTATTCTTTTTGAAATCATATCTCTTGAAATTTATGTTTATATCTTATAGAATTTGAGCTTAATAATATTTTAGTGACTACTACGAATTTTCTTTAAGCTTTGAGGAAATTCTTTGCTAACCTTTTTTACTGCCTTCTTAGGATTACCATATACTTCATAATACACTAACATTTTGACATTGTATTTTTTTGTGAAACCGGAGACGACATCTTCCTTATGTTCCTATATCCGTTTTCTCAAATTGCCGGTAATACCAATATATAATACTTTTTAAAGCTGGGAAGGATATAAACAAAGTAAGATTTGTTTCCCATATAATAAATATTGACCAACATTTACTGAAAATAAAGATCTCTCCACTTCGTCCCGGCCAGCCAGTGGGCGCTTCCGGC
Source organism: uncultured bacterium (assembly GCA_965370645.1). Taxonomy (GTDB): domain Bacteria; phylum Calditrichota; class Calditrichia; order RBG-13-44-9; family RBG-13-44-9; genus RQOF01. The sequence continues at coordinate 1,794 of CBDUVK010000437.1, read as the reverse complement.
AACTGACCTGATCGAGATGACCCCATATTTTAGTTTCTCGAATTAGTTGACATCTACAGGTATGACTGACAAGTCCATTTTTCAGAAGTTTCAGCTTTAATAACTGTCTACAGCGCGGAATCCGTTGGCATGGTCTTGCTGAAACTGTTTTAGTCGTTCCTCTAAAACCGGGAATTGGGTTTTATCGGTCAGGGAAACACAGGCCCGGATTCCCTCCAGGCGTTCACTGCCGGTAATGGCCAGGGAAATGGCGCTGATTCCGTAAAACAGAAGTTCCTCTACCAGTTCAACTCCGCTGAAACCGGGATAAGAGAGGGTGAAATAAAATCCATCAGCGATCGGCTCATCATCATCCATGTCATAGACAATCCGGAAGCCATTTTCAGTAAAAAGTTTTTTCATGATCCGGGCACGTTCAGCATACACCTTGACCGGTTCCAAAAATCTGAACTTACCCTTGTTAACGGCTGTGAGTAACTCTGCCAATCCATGCTGGGCACTATGAGATACACCGGAACTGAGGGCATACATGGCACCGAAAATATAGGCTTTACCAAAAACCGAACTTCCGAAATAACTTTCTAAATTATCACCTTCTGATATAAATAATTTTTGTGATATAGCGGTCATGCCGATCCTCTGGCCCGCCAGACTGAATGATTTAGAACTCGATACAATCAGGATAAAATTTTCTGTATAACGGGCAACGGTTGGGATGAATGGAGGCTCTCCGGGGATACTATAATCTTTACGAAAATCCATCCCAAAATAAGCCAGGTCTTCCAGGACAATTGAATCATACTGGGTAGCCATTTCTCCGATAGTCTGTAATTCCTCTTCGGTAAAACAGATCCAGGCTGGATTATTTGGATTGGAATACATAATGGCTGCGAACTCCCCTTTTTCTAACAGACTTTCCAGTTTAAAACGCAGTTTATCTCCGCGATAATCGTAAATGTCAAAACTTTCACTTTGCAAGCCTATCACTTTTACCTGTCTTTTATTCACCGGAAATCCAGGGTCGATAAAAAGTATTTTATCTTTCCCTTTCTTTCGCCGGGCAGACACCATCAATCCCATATAGCATCCCTGCATGGATCCCACCGTTGGGAAACATGCTTCCTGTTGCACTTCAATATTCATAAAATTTTTAATAAAGCACGCAATCTCGTTTTTAACTTCGGGTATTCCATCGAAAGGAGGATATTTGGACCCCACACCTTTTCTCAGGGCAGCGATTTCGGATTCCACTGCAATTTCCGGTGGTTCTAAGCCGGGAATGCCCATTTCCATACGGATAAATCTCTGACCGGTAGTACTCTCAATATTATTTACTATTCGGTTCAATTCACGAATACTGGCTAAACCGACTGACTGAAGATTCATTTCATTGATCTTTTCCCGTACTATTTTGCCATCCATCGGCGTCTGTATCATGAAATACCTCCTGTTGAATTTCGTTTTAATAAGTGAATTTCAGCTATCAAATGAAAAATATCCGTTTCAATTTAGCTACAAAATGAAAATAGATACAAGCACCGTTCAAGGGCAACCCTCATGAAAAATAGATGATCGCAAAAAATTAAATTTTACTAAATTATATAAATATTTGCATTTGGATTCCAGAATGTCTATTAAAAAATTGACTGTTTACTTTGCTCAGATACTATTTTATTAATTTATAGGTTGTCTTTTAAATATAGAGAAATTACCTGTTTTTAAATAGAAAAAATCGAACTTCAGAAAAAATTCAGGTAAACGGAATTCGCATTACTATTTTCTACCAACCACCCC
>CBDUVK010000436.1:0-2346 GCA_965370645.1 uncultured bacterium | reverse complement strand
AATGGTAAAGTATATTAATTTTATTGCTAATTCATCAATCTACAGGATGGAATGATCCTGCTCTTTGAGTTTTCACACAGCCTCTTAATTGCCGGGTAATTGAGCCACCAAAATTTCCCCGTCCCGTAGGGACAGGATGGTCAGGATAGGTAACATCACAGATTTTATATGTTTATTCAAACATCAAATATTTATTAGCACAACGGGTTAATCATGTTAAAACAGAAAAATTTTATCCTTCACCAAATTATATCTTGCTATATTGGTTTTCTTTTGCTGGGAAATGTTCAAACGGTTTCTGCTCAATTTCTGATCAGTTCGGATTCCACCTTTTTTATTTCATTCAAACAATCTTTGGAATATTTGACATCGGAACCTCCACTGCAAAGTGATGCTGAAATTAACTGGACCCAGCTGGATACTCTCGAAATGGACTGGTCGATGTTGGCTGAAGGATCAATCCCAGCCACTGCAAGTAGAGGATATATTCTCTGCAGGTTTCAATTACCTGAACGGAAATGGGATGATGCGGCTATTTTCATTGAAGCATTACCCGGTGTTTTTGACATTTATTATAATCAACAGAGATTTTTCCAGCATTCCCCGGATGCTGCCGGTTTATTATATAAATTCAGTCTCGTGAGGTGGCAAATTATCCCGCTCCCGTCCTATGAATCGGGAGAATATTTCTATTTTAAATTCTATCTTAAGGATCTGGATCACTTTAGATTAAGCAACATGCTAATCGGTTCACATCTCTCCTTTTACCGTGAGATTTTCATAAAAAGAGAATTGGATCAGATTGTCCTGGGGGTGTTATTCTTTTTTACCGGCCTCTTTTCCATCTTTGTCACAGCCATGCGAAAGCATACCGGCAAAGCTATGGCAAGTTTTTCTTTCGCAATTCTCACCCTCTGTGGGGGGGGTATGCTGATCAGTGGTGTGACAATTCGCTTACTTTTCTTCAACAATCCGGTATTTTGGTACTACTTCAACGGTTTTTCCCAGTTATTCTTTCCGGTGGGGATCTTTCTTTTCTATGAGAAAACTTTCGGTGCCGGATTTCTGTCCATTTTTCGGAGGTTTTGGCAGTTTTTCCTCATAATGGCAGTTGCAATACTGGTCCTTGAATTTTTTAATGTCATTTCATTTCCGGATTATTTCCAATATTTCGTAATGCTATTTATCACCGGTACCGTAATCTCCATGATTAAAGTCATCAACTCCGCTTTTCATGGCAATGTAGAGGCCAGAATATTTAGCATTGGCTTTTTTACTTTTGGTTTTTTCGGTGTCAGGGATATGTTGATGGGTCTGGGTGTATTACCCGGTGAAAAATTGCTGTGGCACTGGGGGCTCTTTGTATTTGTCATCTGTCTGATATATATCCTGGAACGGCAATTTTCCAAAGCCCAAAATAAGTTAAAACTGTATTCGGAAGAATTGGAAGCCAAATCTGAAGAACTCTCAATCAGTAATGAGAAACTGGAGGAATACAGTAAAAATTTAGAAAAGAAGGTTACAGAGCGTACCAAAGACCTTGAGATTAAAAATAAAGAATTGAAGGAGACTATGCAGGAGTTGCAGGAAGCGCAACAGCAGCTCATCATTCGTGAAAAACTGGCATCACTGGGAAATTTGGTTGCCGGTGTAGCCCACGAGATCAATAATCCAATTGGAGCCATCTATAGTTCATCGGATGTGGTGGACAGAAGCCTGAATAAGATATCAACTATACTGGATCATTGCCAAACCAGGGAAGATCTGGATAATGATCCTCAGTTTAAAAAATCTTTTCTTTCAATTAACCGCAACAATCGCATTATCCTGGAAGGATCCAAAAGAGTAGCCCAGATAGTGAAAAGTCTGAAGACATTTGCCCGACTGGATGAGGCAATCTATCAGAAGGCGGATATTTATGAGGGACTGGAAAGTACTTTAGAATTGCTACATCACGAATATAAAAATAAGGCGGAAGTTGTCAAAGAATTTGGGGACATTCCGGAAATATATTGTTATCCTCATGAACTGAATCAGGTATTTATGAATATTCTGTCTAACGCTGTTGGTGCCATTAAGGAGGAGGGAGTCATCAAAATCCGGACCTATCAGGAGCAGGATGAAATAATTATTGAGATATCTGACAACGGCAGCGGTATCCCGCCTGAAAACATTGACAAAATATTTGATCCCGGTTTTACCACCAAAGGGGTAGGGGTGGGAACCGGTTTGGGCCTGTCGATTAGTCATAACATCATTAAAAAACATCAAGGCCGTATTTTGGTTGAAAGTGAACCGGGCAAAGGGACGATGTTTAGAATAATACTGCCTGAAAAAAAGGAAGAG
>CBDUVK010000435.1:0-2347 GCA_965370645.1 uncultured bacterium | reverse complement strand
ACAAGGCGCTCCATAGCCGCAGGTGAGCTAAAACGTTATGCCTTCACCTTATTGTATTGATTAGTCCCCAAATTAAGGTTAAAATAGTCGTCCTTAAAAAGATTTCTATATCATAGATATTCTCCATCATTACATTCTTAAAGAGACTCTTACACTGATCAGCAGAGCACGAGAGTTACTCAGTGGAAAGAAATCATCTTGAAAATCACTCCAATCTGCACGTAAACGAACAATGAGGGAATGCAGCGGATAGAGATCTATTACTGAACTGGTAGAGAGCTGTAGCTGTCTTGAGGCGTTATAGCCGCTTTGATCAAGATGGCTAATGGCAAAGCCCTGTCGAAATTCCATACCCCGCAGTTTTAAGAATGGATATTTGCGCCAGTTGATATCGTACCGGGCCTCCCAGCGATCGGAAACATCTAAAATACGACCCTCCCTATTGATACGATGGCGATATAACAGGTTCAGGATATTGAGAAAATCCTGCGACAAACGATATTCAAGCTGCCCGGAAGGCTCATAATAATGGTCTATTCGTCCATATTCTCTATCCTGGTAAAATTCCCGGTATTGCAATATCAGATGGGTCTTCCAGCCCAAACGCAAATCTATTTTTTCACTCCAGCGCCAGAATATTGTCCTTAGTTTACTCCCTCCAACACTATTCTCCTGCGGGCTAAATTCAATCAAGCTATATAGAAACCACCAGGCTGATGGCCTGAATTCGTTTTTCAGATAATAATTTTCCAGGCGTTGATAGTTCTCCAGCTTTTTAATCTTGGAATCGCTGACCCACCACAACCAATTCCCCTGATCTTGCCTCAGGGTACCCGCACCATTCATAGAGCGATTGTAGTTCATATCAAAACTGAATGGGGAAAGTGGGCGCCAGAGATGCCCCGGAAAAAAACGAACATTAACCTGTGAGAAATATCGCAGGTTTAAATTCTTCGTATCGGAATCCCGATGATAGTAATTGGTTAAATTGTTTTCTAAACGCAGGTTAAATTGGAAAAGCCGCCATTCTTCGTGGGAAAGATCCAATAGTAACCTTTCCGATCGCGAAACAGGACTGTCGACATTCTGGATTGAATTATCTTTTACGTTTCGAATCCGATATAGTATTCCTGCCTGAAATCTTTGACTAATAGCAGTATTAAATCTAATCAATGCTTGATTGAATTTCTGGTTCGGAAGTAAGGATGAGGTCCCATTCTCTTGCTCTCCGGAACGTAACAAGGCCTCCAACCTCAAGCTTGAAATAAGCAGCTTTCGTTTTGAGAGATCGGACAATTGATAATCCAGGCGACTTTCCCAGAAATATTTGCGACTGGTTTGCCCCTGCAGTTGGGTGAGAAATTGAGTGTAACTTAGCTCTAATGCCGGCAATTTCCCATGATGAAGCAACAGTGAGGAACTCCCGATTTCATCAGTGGGATTGTTTTTTTCAGGAGAAGAGAATCCATGTAACTTTTGCCATTCCCCCGTGAAACGCAAATATTCAAGGGCATCAACAGTAGCATAAAATTGTAATCGGCGCTTTAGATGCCCTAATACAAATTGTGGTCGATACAAATTACGGTAATTCTCTGCATAATGTTGATATAAGGACTGAAAACGAAACCGTGATGAGCTAATCAGCCCTTCCAGGCTGGTACCTGCTGCATTCTCATCATCGGGATGATATGCAATTCCCGGTATTATTCTGACGTCTACCGACTTAAAATTGTGCCTCAATTCTCCATGCATGTTAAGCAGATTGGTAGATTCAACCGTATCTGCAGTGAATTCCTCATCCGGAGAAATATGCAACCAGTTGCCCTGTATGAAAAAGTTATCCGAAGGGCTCAGGTTTAAACCGGCGCCATGCACGCGATCATGTTTATCGAGGAAATATTCATATTCTATTTCGATACGGGTGTCCGGATTCACTAAACCTTCCCGAACAAATATGAGTGTACCATTGGTATAGTCCACCACATAGTCATTGCCACCCGTTGCAATTCGGGAGTCCAATCGTACCGTTTCACTACCCCGCACCAAATTATTATGCTCAAGCTGGATTACCGGCGTTTCGGTCTCAAATTTGATCTGTATTCGATAAAAACTTGTAGGATTTTGTTCATTGTAGACCGGATCCGGAAATGGTTGAGCCTGTGGAAAAAACAGAAAACCCTCATTAAAGTCAAGCCAGCGGGAATCTACATGCATGTCACCATCATCATCCAATCCAAAATCATTGAGAGGAATTTCCACTTCCAGGGAGTCTACTTGTCTCAATGAAAATGTCTAGGCTATAATATTTTGTCCGCCTAAGGAATAGATATTCTGCACTGCTGTAGAC
>CBDUVK010000434.1:0-2351 GCA_965370645.1 uncultured bacterium | reverse complement strand
AAGCAGCAGATTACCTTTCCTTTCAGCTTTTGGTAGAGTCGTCATGTGGTAGAGTTGTCATGATTAGTGATTTTTTCTAAAATAACCTTGGATATCATATAAGTTGACACAATACCTTCATCCCCCATTGGTCCCGAAGCCAGCGTCTCACCAGAGATCATCGGGTTATCCGATGCATAATAGGCGTATCGGGTTTTCATATCGGCGGGAATGTGTCCCTGTATAATCGCCCCACTTATCGCCCGCTGATAATGCCCCCCTTCCATCTCCAGTCCCACAGCTCGCCAACTAGATGAATGAAAGCGTTCCAATACATCACGATTTTGCAGCGAAGTCCCGAGCACCGTTAACATCGGTCCGGTATGGACATCCACGGAATCATCAAAATCGGTGACCAGGAGATCATTATCAACAATATAATTGTCTGCAGTCCCCTCCATAACATGAGCTGAGGCGAGCATGATATCTCCCTTCTTACCGGGGAGCACTCCTGCTTTACCCATTATTGAAATTGATTTGACATTTAATGAAACCTTCTCATCTTTATAATAAAATGGAGAGAGTAATTCATCCATAATATCAAATGCCTGTGTGCCAAAAGCGTAATCGATTACCAGTAGCACCGGTTGCACTTGCTTCATGAGAAGAAAATTTATTTTCAGTAAGGGGTGGACGTGATCTTCTTCAATAAGGGAAAGATCAATAATATTAACATCAATATTTGAACCGGATTCGTCTTGCTGATAAATAAAACCGTGATCTCTGGCGAAGGCACTCATGGCCACCTCCTTGTCCCGAACTGCTCTCACCATTTCGTATATATCATCAGGCACACTTTCCCCGGCTGCTGCTAAAACCTTCTGTCCAAAAAGCAAATTCCGCATCGAATGCATGTTGGCGCTGATCACATGGATTGGCCTGCACTGGAAGTTTAATCGACATAACGATTCTTTCAGTCTTTTGGCCCAAAGAGAGGCATACTTCTGATTATCTATCATCTCATGTAATGAGGGGGTAAAATAGACCGTAAGTTCATTTATGGTCTCGCCCTGCTCATCCATAACCCTTTTACCGATGCCGTGGACTATTTTAAAAAGTCCGTTGTTGGTATCGTTTTCCCGTCTGGTCTTTTCCAGATAATCATATGTTTCCCGGGTCTCTTTATACGTCCTCCCCAAAATAATCGAAAGATTCCATATAGCATGCTCCAGTTCCTCGTCTTCAAGACTCGTATCGTTTTCGACAATCCGTTCCAGTTCTGCCCATTCTGAAGTCACGACATCAGCTCTAATCCTGGATTGTTGACAGATCTTTTCAGCCTCAATATTCAGAAATGTTATATGGGTCAGGATGTCATAGATTTCACTCTTTCCTGTAGTGATAACAAAACAGATTTCATTTTTCGAAACTGCATAGGAGACTCTACGCCTCTTGAACGGAACAATTTTTGAAAAAGATGTCTCTTTAAAATCCTCCTGAGCGGTGAGAATGATTCTGGTGCAGTTCTCAATACCCTTAGGCATTCTGTCGATTACATATTCCAATCCTTTGAGCTCAACAATTCTAGAGTCTGTCATAGAACCATAGATTTCTGGACTGAGCTGCTTCAAAGCTTCTTTCAATTTTTCGCCAACCCTCCCCGATGGCCGATACGATCCCTGGAGAGACAAGGAGTCAGCGAGAATTTTAAAAGTTCTTATGGCATGTCGCGCCTTTTGGGATTTAGATAACTCCTGCATTGTTTCTCCTTGTCGTTTAAGGCGACGTAGCCGCTTTTCTACTATTAAATTCTCCAACACCTTAAAAAAGTAAAAGAAAAAACATTATTTAAGGAGATTATGCCACATGAGGGGTACCACAGAGTGAGCACCCTGCCGTATTGTTTTTAAAGCTAAACTTTAGTGGTAAGCAGATATTAAAATATTTCGAAACTTTGGCTCATGAAAATGAATCATGGGCAGGTCTACAATTTTTTTCTTATCAGAAAAACACCGAAGAGGCGAAGCGTTCTTTCATTCTTATTGAATCTTTTATGAAAAAACCATTTTCGAATTTTTTTCATCGAAAAGCCAATTTTAAAATGGTTCTCATGTAAAAATGGATCGAGTTCCATTCTGAATTTTTCTGTATCAAAAGTCGTTCCCATGTAATAAAAGTGATAGTATTCTTTGGTGAATGCTTCCCTGTATGCTGTTGTAATTTTTTTCTTTTCCAAAAAGAGAAATATATTTTTAAGCAATTGAATATTATTATTGCAATAATCATTTCCTTTCTTGGAAATCATTATAGAATTCGCCCTTATACGATACACCATGACAGGATCTTTCAAGCAATAGATAGTATGGTACATT
>CBDUVK010000433.1:0-2351 GCA_965370645.1 uncultured bacterium | reverse complement strand
TTAGTGACTTAATTTCAGCAGCGGGAAAAATAAAAAGTCACTTATCTGAATCTTTGCTTTTTTTCTTATCATCTGCTTTTTCTGGGGGGGCTGAAGTAGATTTATTGGAGCTTTTTTTTCGGGAATAGTCAGTAATATAGAATCCGGAACCTTTAAAGATGAGTCCGGATCCGCCGGTAATTACTCTTTGGATCTCTCCATGGCAGGATGGGCAATGTTCAAGTGGTGGATCAACAATGCTTTGGAAACTATCAAATTGCATATTACATACTTTGCATTTATAGGTATAGGTTGGCACCTAAATCTCCTGTTTGAAATTAAATAGGTTTATCAAATAATCTGATCCATGGCTTGAATTAATTTTTGCATGCCCAATTCCAATTCCTCCTGGGAGGCAGCAAATGATATTCGAATAAAGTCATCAGCGCCGAAAGCGATGCCCGGGACACTGACAACATGAAAATTCTCTGTGACAAAACTGGAAAAGTCAACTGAGTTTCGAATAGTTTTTTCTCCGGCTTGTTTTCCAAAAACTTTTGAAATATTGATAAAGAAATAAAACGCACCATGGGGATAGACATAAGAAAAATATGGTCGGCTATCGAGTTGGGTTTTAATAAAATTTCTTCTGGTTTCAAAGGTCTTCCTCATATGCTCAATTTCGGTTGGCGGTCCCTGCAATGCCGACAAAGCGGCTTTTTGTGAGATAGAAGAGGCATTTGAGGTGTAGTGACCTTGGATTTTCGACATGGCTTTGATGACGGGTAACGGTGCCGCAGCATAACCGATTCGCCAGCCTGTCATGGAATATGATTTAGAAAAACCATTGATAACAATGCATTTCTCAATCAAATCATTAAAACCCGCGATACTAAAGTGGCCCAACTTGTCAAAAATTATTTTTTCGTAAATTTCATCGGAAATGATCCAGATATTATAATCCTTCAGAACATTAGCCAGCTCTGATAGTTCGCTTTCACTATATACCACACCGGTAGGATTGCTGGGACTGTTGAGAATAATGGCCCGTGTTTTAGAAGTGATATGCTGCTTTAATAGATCCGGAGAAAGTTTAAAATCCGATTGATGGGTATCAATAATTACCGGAATACCGCCCGAGATCTTTATCTGTTCGGGATAACTTACCCAGTAGGGTGAAGGTAGAATTACCTCCTCTCCATCATTCACAATAACCAGAAGCGCATTGAGTATGGACTGCTTGGCACCACTTGAAACGATGATCTGAGCTGAAGTATAGTCCAGGTTATTATCCCTCTTTAATTTCTCAACAATAGCTTCTCGTAATTCTGGTATACCGTTGTTGGCGGTATATTTCGTAAATCCTTCCTTGATGGCCTGAATTCCAGCCTGTGCGATAAAATCCGGGGTCCAAAAATCCGGTTCACCTGCGGTTAGGTCGATTACTCGTATTCCTTTGGCTTTTAACTCCAGAGCCTTCTCTTTTACTTGAAGAGTCTTTGAAGCTTCAATTTTGCTTACACGGTTTGCTAGTTGCATAATAATACCTGCTTGTTAATGTAATTATTTTATGAATCCGCGGATAGTATGCTGCATATTGCGGTGACATTAACAACATCTTCAACGCTGCAGCCGCGGGAAAGGTCGTTATAGGGCTTCGCTAGACCCTGAATAATGGGTCCAATGGCCATTGCTCCGGCTAATCTCTGAACCATTTTGTAACCGATGTTGGCAGAATTCAGATCCGGAAATATATAGACATTGGCCTCCCCGGCAACGGCTGATTGCGGTGCCTTCTTTTTTCCGACTTCGGGAATATAGGCTGCATCAAATTGCAGTTCGCCATCGACCAGCAGACCGGGATTGGTATTTCTTACCTGCTCCGTTGCTTCAATTACTTTTTCTGCCAGAGGATGTTTGGCACTTCCTTTTGTGGAAAAAGAGAGCATCGCAACTTTAGGTTCTGTACCCACCAGGTTCTTATGGGTGTTAGCTGAACTTATGGCAATGCTGGCCAATTCTCCCGCTGAAGGATCAGGAATAACCGCACAATCAGCAAAAGTAAGGATTTTATTGTTCGGTAAGACCATAATAAAACAACTGGAGACAACCTCTATATTGGGCCGGAGTCCGACAATTTGTATAGCTGCCCTTAAAACATCTCCGGTGGTATTAACAGATCCCGCAACAGCTCCGGATGCCATGTCGTGTCGTAACATCATCGCCCCAAAAAATAGGGGATTTCGCATTATTTTCGCTGCAATTTCTCTGGAAATACCTTTGTGTTTCCGGAGGTCATAATAATAATCTACAAAAGATTCAAATTGTTCATGCAGCGGAGGATGAATAATCTGAATCCCATCAAGGGAAGC
>CBDUVK010000432.1:0-2362 GCA_965370645.1 uncultured bacterium | reverse complement strand
ATGTTAGTAATATGATTAATCCGTTGTGCCTAATATGATCAATTAGGATCCAATCGAGCAGTTTTTTTAAAAATGACATGTTGAATTTTCTTCTTGCCACCAGCAGGCATACTATTTTGGCGGTATGATAAAATTTTCGGAATTAAAGCCCTCATCATAAATATATATTCTCCTATCGGAATAGACCATAGGTATATACTCAGCAAAACCGGCAAAGTGGAATGGGTTGCAACAATTATCCGCCCTGGACGTAACTGTAATTATGAAATCGATTCAGTTCAGGATTTACTTGGAGTATATTTCTTATGAAAAGAGTATTCATATTATTTCACAAAAATGATTATATTTTACTAAATTTATTTGTACTTTTTATTAGTTGTGGTTATAACTTTGATTTAAAATCGGAATGAAAGAGATTGTGTTGCATAGGGAGTTTTTATGAAACTTAATGCTTTCCTGGTAATGACGCTTATAATCACCCCATTATTGTGGGGGCAGGAAAGAAACACACTCAGAATTAAAGATATTGATCTGGATGAGATAAAGGTTGCCGGTTTTTCTCTAAGGTCGGCTGGTAAAATATCCATTACAGCAATTGGGTCTGGACAGAAAATGGAAAAAGGCCAGGAGATTACTTTCACCGGTGATCCCAATCAGATGTTTGCTTATTCCTGGATATTGAATGCTAAATCCCGGGAGATGGTTTGGCGGATGACCTATGAAAATACCAGGGAGAATAAGACAGTACACTTCACCCGAATTTATGAAGGGGAAATTTCGTTACCAGCTGGCGAGTACGAAGTGTACTACTCAGCCCGCGAACCTGCCTTTGTCATTTTTGATGACGGTTTTTTTAGTCTCGGTAAATTTTTTAATAAGCTTTTTAAAAATCAAGATGTGTATGAAGAAACTCAGAGCGCCTGGTCTATTAAAATTTCTCAGGTAGATGATGTGGTTGATAAAAAATCTCTCCAAAAATATCACCAGGCTATTAAAGAGCAGGCTGTAGTCAGTATGACCGGATTATCTGATTCTGAATTTCGGCAGGAAGGATTTAAACTGAAAAAACCAGGCCGATTTCAAATTTATGCCATCGGGGAATCATTTAAATCCGAGACTTTTGATTATGGCTGGATTGTAAATGCGGAAAATTCTGAAAAAATTTGGGAATCCCTGCCCGATAAGGGGGAATATGCCGGTGGAGCTGAGAAAAATCAATTATGGAAAGAAATCATCTCGTTGGACCCCGGCAGTTATTGGGTTTATTTTATCATGGATGATTCTCACTCTCTAGACAATTGGAATTCAAATCCCCCCTATGATCCTAATTTTTATGGAATTACGTTATCCGGAATAAATGGCGAATTCGATCCTAAAAGTGTAGAGCCACTCATAAAACAGAAAATATTTCCCATTGTCGAATTGACACGACTGGGAGATGATGAATTCGTGCAGGAGGGATTTAAATTATCCTCCCCCATGCAGATCAGAATCTATGCCATTGGTGAAGGCCGAAGGGGGGAAATGTTTGACTACGGCTGGATTATCGATTTGGAAACTGATGAGAAAATTTGGGAAATGACATACAATAAGACCCGAAATGCCGGTGGGACTAGTAAAAATCGCCAGGTGGATGAAGTTATCACTTTGGCAGCCGGTTCTTATATGGTTTACTACGTGACCGATGGATCACACAGCTTTGAAGACTGGAATTCCACTCCACCTAATAATCCCTCCAATTGGGGAATTACCATTTATCCTGCTGATCCTAGATTTAATAAAGAGAACATCCAGAAAATTGAAGAGGCCCTGCTTGCTGAAAATGTTATTGCCCAAATCATTCGGGTTAATGATGGCCGGTTGTATCAGGAGCGATTTGAACTTTCAGAAAACACTAACATTCGGATTTATGCCATGGGTGAGGGTGATTGGGATGAGATGTACGATTATGGCTGGATTGAGAATGCCAGAACAGGCGTGAAAGTTTGGAAAATGGAATATAATGAAACCCGCTGGTCCGGGGGGGATAAGAAAAATCGCAAAGTGGAACAGACCATTCAACTTCCTCCCGGAAGATATGTTCTTTTTTATAACACCGATGGTTCTCACAGTTTTAATGACTGGAATGCTGATCCTCCTGAGGATCCCATTCACTATGGGATTTCACTGTATAGAGTGGAATAGAAGTATACCAAATATGAGAGATGTCGGGAAGGCGGCAGCTCGTTTCTCGGCACTCGTTATTGGTTTTATCATGGAATATTTAACGAGGGACGAGTAACGAGAAACGAGTAACGAGAAACGGGAATATGGTGATCTAACCTGCCTAACTCAACAGCGTAATTATCTATTTGATCTCGGG
>CBDUVK010000431.1:0-2364 GCA_965370645.1 uncultured bacterium | reverse complement strand
TGCCGGGAATACCGCTCTGCCGCCCGCCACCATTGAATGTGAGTCAGCCACGTTCAACAGCATCAAATAATGTATTTTCAATCGAAACTCCAATTCTTTTAAGGAGACAAACGGTGAAAAGATTAAAAGTAAAAATCATAATGATGTTCTTAATATCAGCGGTAATTGCTTCGCCTGTATTGGCTCAAGAAGTAATATCTGCTGAAAAAGCACATCCGGAGATCGAGATATTAAGGGGGCAGTTTAAAGAGCTGATTACGAAAAATCCCAATTATTTTGGGAATTTAAGCAAAATCGACCTGGCGGTAAAATCTCCGGTGCAGAAATATCCTGTTGTTTTTCCGATGACATACAACACCAGATATGAAGAGCTTTTATGTGTGGGATTGTATCCGGAAGACAATGTACTGGAGGCCGTTATTGAAGTAAAGCTGCCATTTGGTTTTAAGGGCGGATTATGCTCTAAAGGCAGCAAAGAGTATGTAGGCTTCTATATAGATTACCGCGACGGCAATGGTTTCGTGAGTGTTGGGGCCCCGGCGGAAGTAAGCGTGCACGATCTGAAATTTATCGACGGTGGGCATGTTTTTTACTCCGTACGAAAATCCTTTATCCCCAAACAACTCTTAAAATGCACTAAGCCGCAAATTGTCAGAGTCAGGGCGATACTATCATGGGAAAAACTACCTGATGGACCCAATTACAAACCGGTATGGGGCAATTCTCTGGAAAGATGGATTCAAATTAAGCCAAAGAAAAAACCGATTTTTTATCCTTATGTCCCAGGGAAGTTTAACCTGCTTGAGCCTGTTCCAGAGCAATTTTTCACTGAAGTAATTAAGGAACCGCCCAAAGGGCCAATTCCCCCGCCTCCTGAACCGCTTGCGCCCGTAGAGAAATATATGATCATGGGCAGTATGAATGAAATTAAGGAACTCGTTGGCAACACTATTCGGGCAGAAAACAAGATCAGAGAGGAAAAGAAGGTTGAAGTCCAGCGCCTTGATTTTAAGAAGAACATCACGAAAAATCCAAATTATTTCGGCTCAATCTCTAAGTCAAAAAAACAAAGTGCTGTTATGGAGGCTGTCGCTCAATTACCACCGAAAACCATCGAGGACATGCTGCCTAAACTTGCGATTAATCCCAACCTGTTGATTCCGTTTCAGGTATTTCTGAATAAAACGCGGTATGAGCAATTAAGATGCGTCGGACTTTATCCGGAAGATGACCTCCTTGAAGCAGTTATCGAGGTAAAACTGCCTTACGGTTTCAGCGGTGATTTATGCACTTTGGGAAGCACAGAATATGTTGCTTTCTACATCGACTGGGGCGGTGGATTTCAATATGTCGCCACTGCAACGGTAGGTGTCCACGACATTCCAATAGTTACTAAAAGACATCTCTTCTATGCCGTGAAAGCAAATATTCCCAAAAACAAGTTAAAACTGAAACTCTGCAACCAAGAGAATATTGTAAAAGTCAAGGCGATACTTTCCTGGAACCAGAACCCCGCACCTTATGGTCCGAATTTTACTCCGACATGGGGAAATGTTCTGACGAGAAACATCCAGATAAGACCCAGGAACGGGGCAAGTGCCAAGTGTGAAATCGATATTATCAATGAAGTTCATGTTGACAATATTGATAACGGGCTTGCTGTTAAAATAGCCAGTACATATCCATATAAATATGACAGGCCTTTCGGAGGGATTATTGCTTGTAAGGGAGACGTCAAAATATACGGCGCCAAGTATTACAGATTTAAGTACAGTACCGACAGCGGTGTATCTTGGACCCTAATTAAGGACAGAAGGAGAGCAAAGAATCCGTTCATATGGCCAAATGTTTATGTGAACAGATATCCGGATTCTCAGGGATGGTTCAGCACGAGTCAATATCTCAGCGATAAGGCCGAGTATGATTCAACGGCACTGGTCCACTGGAGAAGTTATGGTAAGGATGGTATGTATCTGTTGAGACTTGAGCTGGGAGACGCCGGCAAGAATCCGATTTCAGGACAGAATGATAATGTTCAGCTTGTTCTGGACAATACAGCACCGGAGCTTTTATGGTTTGGCGGTACGCCTCTACCGACACAGGGCGTTGCGGTTAAAGACATCAGTAACAACTTTAAAAAATGCGACATCTTTGACGCCAATGAACCAATCAGGATTTTTGGCAACTTTAAGGATGACTATTTCAGACAATGTGGTCTGCTCGTATTTGGCGGAAATATTGCTTCCTCAGGCCACCATTTGATAAACATCCAATATGATTCCGGCCATCCTGCTATTAACAACAAGGGGATTAAATGGGCCACAAATTATGGGCCTGGCAGAGAGCTTCATGCATTTGATTTAT
>CBDUVK010000430.1:0-2370 GCA_965370645.1 uncultured bacterium | reverse complement strand
CCCTGTTTGCTCTGCATGTGATCCACTTGCGATCCCCAATTGAATGTCCGGTTCGGGGATGTTTAAATCTTTGAAAAAAGCATCCGACATGTTCAGATCGTAATGTTGCCCTGTGTGCACAATGACAGGTGTTGCCCAATCCTCTTTTTTCAAGGCATGGTAAAGCGGGGCAATCTTCATAAAGTTGGGTCGCGCTGCGCAAATTAGATGTATTAACATTTTTCCTTTTTTTACGTTGTTATTTCCGGATCTATCTTTTAACCGCCCACTCCCCTTCGACTCTGATTAGGGTCGTTAGAGACGCTGAGGACGCTGAGTTTTTATTTCTTTTTCCGTAATACTTCACCTACAAAAACACCTTTAGACAGGATTACAGGATAGACATGATATCAATACTGTTAATCAAAACTTTCTACCTCAACCCCTGACCCAGACCGAACACTATTACTCTATACTAAAAAAGTCTGGTTTGAAATGGTGCATCGGCTATAACGATTAGTAATAACTTTGCGTTCTCTATTAGCCCTATAAGAGGCAAAATATCCTGTCATTCCTGTTTATCCTGTCTAAAGATAGCTGAACTGTTACCTTTTTCCTTTTTACTGAGGATGCAGAATAGTATTGGCTCATCCTTGATTCAAAATTTCTACCAGATGCCCCATAATCGCCTCCAGGGCCCCCCGGTTGCCTTGATGAAATTCAATTGATTTATCTCGTGAGACTATTTTCATCTTTGTTTTTACATCTTCAACACTTTCTAAAAGTGTAAGGCGTCCATTATCAGACAGGTATTGATCAACAGAGCCGATTTTTCCCCGAAAGATGCTGTAAACAGGAACCCCTAAGGCTGCGGCTTCTCTATTCATAGTTCCACCCCCGCTGACCACAAAATCAGAGTACCATATTAGGTCAAGACCATTCACTACGTGGTCAGGAATTATGATTTTCCCGGTTTCGCACAACTCTGCCCACATTTTCTTTATCCACTCAGTCTGTTTAATTTCGTTTCGCGGCAATATGACAATCTTCACATCCGGGTTTTGCGCAAGAAATTCCACAACGGCAACAAATAACTTTTCACTTTCAGGATTGTGGTAATGAGCTTCCGTAGCAGGTGGGCGTATTGTAACAATGAGATCCTCTCTACTTAGCCCCAATTCAGTTAAGACCTTAGAGTCAGGCTTAAATGAGGGAGCATAAACATCTTCCTTTAACCCGGGATACCTGAGAAGTTTATTTTTGTCAGATTCATCGCCGCTGTCTCGAATCACTTCTGGTCCCATGACCCAATCCGGAACTATAAATCCAAGCCCCTGTGTATACTCATAGTCGAAAATTATAACAATTGGTATTCCCATCAATTTCGCCGTAATTAACTGTGATCGAGATCCATGAGATACTGCAAGCTCTGGTTTTTCCTTTACGGCTGTGGGTAGTAATTGTAAAGATCTGATAATCGTCCCTACGACCTTTAGAATCTTATTTTTCCCATAATGGCGTCCGATTCTCTTGTACTGCATGTTGAATAATTCTGCCAGTCCGCAAACCTGAAAACAGTCTCTTGCAGTCAATGTCACCTGGTATCCTCGCTGTTTCAGCTCTTTTATAATCGGATTGAAGAAAGGTACATGTGGCGAATTGTCCAATTCAATCCATATTTTTTTACCACGATTACCTGAAGCTTTGTTATGCTCTTTCATTCTTTATCTCTAGAATGCTTAGTTTAGCTTGGGGACGCCCTTGATTAAGTAGACTTATGCATTGCCCCTACCTGGATGTTCTATACCGAAAAGGTTGATTAAGTTGATTACCCCCGGTGGAATCCTCCAAAGGCGGATAAACCTTACTTACAGTAGGTGGGCAAAGCTTAATTCCACCCCGGTTAAACCTGCTGCGCGTTTAACAGGGCGGGCAGGGTAAAAATTTAACGACGCAGACAGGATTTATTGGGTTTAATTTCATCTCCAACTCAGACCCAACCCGGCGAAGCCGGAATCAAATTGAATATTGACGATTGAATATTGACGATTTGTGGTATCGCTTCGCTCTGTCTTTTCTATTAAAACCGATAGAATTCCTTAAATATTCAATCTGGCATGGCATAAATCATGCGCAAAAATGATGTGATTTGAACAAATAGGTACTAAAATAGTCAGTTTTTAGCCTTGCGCCCCACGCCATGTGCCTTATTCATTAAATTCTCTTTCCATAATCCGGCTATTTCCTTTGGAAGAACATGCCAGTATTGGTCTTTATAATTTCTGCTAATATACTCCAGAAATTCAATGTAATACTCAACCGGATAGGTTTCATTGCCTGATTTTTCACCCTCAAAGCTCATGTAATCCGTATGGGTATTTAACAGCGCCA
>CBDUVK010000429.1:0-2380 GCA_965370645.1 uncultured bacterium | reverse complement strand
ATAATGCTCATTCCTGGCTAAAATGGTTACATCATTCCCTGCTCTGTGTAGCAGGTAGGCATATAAGCTGCCCAGGGGACCGGCACCAAATATTAAAGTTTTCATGATATACCTCTATGTAATTAATTTCGTAACATAGTGAGATAGTGCGGTATCCGGAATTATTTCATAAGATAAGGTACCTTCCGCAGAGCGTTTGGTCATCAATTTAAAAATGAATGATCGCGGATATGATTCAGCAAATTCCCTTGTGGCCCACTGATAGATGCCTTGAAAGTAACCGTCTTCAGACACAGCCCAGACTTTCTCACGAAATCCGGGTTTGGCCATCAGAAAAAGTGCCGGGAACATGGACAGGCGTTTATTAACACTGAGCGTAAAACCGGAGAACTTGAAGCATACTTTAAAAACAGCAACTGACGTTTCCGGGATTTCCCCGGGATCAACTTTAAGATCTCTGATGATCTGAAACCTTTTACCATTTTCCATTAAAAGAATTTTTTTAGCATACTCTTGCGAAAAGTGGACGCGTCCGCTTAACAACCTTGCAAAAAAAAGTTTAAGAGATTTCAGAAAAGCATTTATTTCCAGATTCACTTCAATATCCTCTAATTATTCTCCCAGTTTTTGAATCTTCTTTAATATCATCCAATCTAGTATACCTTTGGGTAATTTGGCCGCTATAACAGCACCTTTGGCATCATTCCCAACGATATAATAGCGCTTAGGCTTTTTTGATGTTAAGGCATGAGCAACCGCTTTGGCTACTTCAGCTGCCGGAATTTTCTTCAACTCCTCATTTATTCTATCACCGAATTTCCTCAGTGTGGCATATAGTTCAGCAATTTCGGGCTTCACATTTTTACGCATTTCTTCCTTGTATGCTTTTCCTTTTTCCCAGATGGCACTTTCTATAGCTCCCGGCGCAACCAGAATAACTGACATACCAAACGGTTTCAATTCAACCCGCAGGGAATCTGTTATGGCCCGAACGGCAAACTTCGAGGCTGAATAAGCGCTTGCCCCCGGAAAGGCTAAAAAACCGGATGTTGATCCAATATTAATGATACGTCCACTGGCCTGACGCAGCATCGGAATAAATGCCTGTGTCACAGCCATAAGACCGATGAGATTGACCTCCAAAAGTTTCCGAATTTCCGCAACCGGCGTAACCTCCAAGGCACCACCGCGTCCAATTCCGGCATTATTGATAAGACCAAACACATTGCCATCTGTTTCCTTTTCGATCATGCTGGCCACTGCATGAATTGATTCTTCATCAGTAACATCGAGAATCAGAGGTGTGAGTCTCTCAGATGCTTCATTTTTCAAATTATCCCCATCAACTTGTTTACGAACACCGGCGTATACTTTAAAGCCCAGTTTATCCAGGTAGAGGGCGCAGGCTTTACCAATACCACTCGAGGTTCCGGTGATTACGATTGCTCTGTTGTTATCCATTGATTCATCTCTTTTTTATAAATTAAAAATATTTAATTTTTAAACATATTTATCCATACGTTGTGATCTATACGTAGAAACTTTTTTAGGGTTGATAGATAATAAAAAATAGAAATAGGAGGCGATTTTATCGGGAAACCTTTCATCTTTCACTTCACACTATGCTCCGTGCTCTATGCTACCGCATCAATACCATTATTTTTGTCTCAACAAAGTCGTCTACTTGCAGTCTATATAAATATACGCCACTGGCGAGATGAGAGGCATTCGTTCATAGCTATATGAACCAGCAGTTAGCCTATCAGATACAAGCATAACAACCTCTTCTCCCCGAGGATGTCGAAGATTTTAAGTGTAACCTGGCATATCTTAGGTAGATCAAAGTCATATTAGTGGTAATCTATAAAGTGTCAGCACAGACGCTTCTTTTAAAAGATCATAAATTTTCATTTTCCTGTATTAATTTTATTACGAATTAACTGTTCTGTATACCGAATATATCTCTCTCTAATAGCCGGTACTAACATACTCAGTCCAATAAAATCAGTAATAAATCCTGGTGTCAAAAGTGTAAAACCACCTAATAAGACAAACAATCCATGCAACAGTTCCCTTGCTGGTAATCGTCCCTCATGCATGGCCAGTTGTATTTTACGAATAACCATAAATCCCTGACTTTTTGCCAGATATGCACCAACCAAAGCTGTTATAAATATGATCAAAACAGTATTAAAACCACCAATCATTCCACCTATTTTGATGAGAAGATATAACTCAGCGATAGGAATTACTGTAAAAAGTAGAAACAGTTTAAAGAACATCGTTATTCCTAGAGGATTTGCAAAATACCAGGTAAATTACTATTCTTTTTATTTATAATAATTATTTTTCTAAAAATGCTCTCGCAAGATCAGCTACC
>CBDUVK010000428.1:0-2383 GCA_965370645.1 uncultured bacterium | reverse complement strand
AATAATTCTATCCGTTAATCAAGAAATTCGCTTTATTACGATAATTGTTCGGTCATCCATGGCTGTCTGGTTGCCCTCCCACTCCTTAATTTTTGTTTCCAGGATTTGGATGATTTCCCGGGCTGGTCGATCGATATTGTCTTGTATCAATTTTTCCAGATTTTCTTCTCCGAATTCTTCCGAATTTTCATTCATCGCCTCGGGATAACCATCGGTGTAAAGAACCAGGGTATCCCCCTCCTTTAGCTGGATGATCTGTTCACCAATTAATGACCGAAACTTATCTTCCGGCGCCATTCCGATGGCTATACCCTGCGGTGTTAACCACTGCCCATCGGCTGACTCACCTACCAGGAGAAGCAGAGGATTATGTCCTGCCCGGGAGAAGGTGAATTCACCTTTTTTGCTGTCTAAAATTCCAAAAATCATTGAGATGAAGTGCCCTCTTTCCACATTCTCATAAAAAAGGGTATTAGTTTCCGAAAGAATATCCATCGGTTTTACATGGTGTATTGCTAATGCTTTTAAAAATCCCTTTACCATGGTCATGTAAAATGCAGCAGATACCCCCTTATTTGAAACATCGCCGATGGCAATACCCCAGCGGAAATCATCAATTCGAAAATAGTCGAAGTAGTCCCCACCAACTTCCCAGGCTGGTTGGCAAAAGGCAGCAATTTCATAATTCGGGATCTGAGGAGTGTAGGCCGGCAAGAATTTTTCCTGAACCGAGCGGGCGATTTCAATTTCCCGCAGGAGTCGCTCTCTTTCCTGCATAGTCCGCATATATTCAGGTATATGCTTTGGAATTTTTTCCTGTTCATGCCTCTTAAAATAAAGCGTAACCAGTGCAAAAATCAGAAGAATGGCCAGGCTTAGATAACATCCCAATCCCATTTCAGCAAAAAACGGTTCAGCAGTGGCACTAAAAATGACTGCTTTTTCCAAAATGTAAAAAGTAAAATATCCAATGATGGTTGTTAAAATTTCATATCTGATAAAGAATAGCACAAATAAAAAAGTGGGAATCAGGGAAGATAGGTACCGCACAAATTCATTCTGAGCCTCAAGTTCAGCTGAAAAGACAAAAGCCAGTAAAATTGTACCGGCAATTAAACTAATGTTTTTATTAAAGTATCTTCTTATAAATGAAATTCCCAGTAGTCTAAAGAAGAATTCATAAAAGAAAGCTCTAATGAAGAGTCCTAATGTGATAGTTAAAACTGGAAATAGGACCGCAAAAGAATACTCGAATCCCTCACCGGGTTTTAATTTACCATTGAAAAAACTGATATAAATGAACATAATTATTGCATATCCAGCGAGTGAAAGAACCCCAAGAAGCACACCCCGTAAAATGCTTTTACTGACACTGTGATTAAAAAAACTACCCAATCTGATAAGATCTGTTCCCACGAGTTTATCGCTCCAGCGCTGTCTGGCCATGGAATCGCTGACAGCAAAAAGAAAGAGCATACTCCCGCCAAAAAGGATCGGGATTACAATAATAGTGAGGAGAATTGACTCAAAGGAAGAATGCCATAAATTGAATAATGAATCAAATATAGTAAGAAGTACAATCAGATAAACAAAGGGAAGACCGATTTTGAAACTAATGGATTCTTTACGGGCAAAATAAATGAGAAAAACGATGATTATAATGATCAGGCTAAAATATATAATGCCATTGATGACTCCAAAAATAATCGCAAATACACTAGTCTTTTCTTCCTCTTCCCCCGTATTACCTGATTCTAACTGAATATCGTAATATAGAATCAATCCTGAGGAGGTTACTTTTACCTGATGTTGTACCTGGTTTTGAGTTTCTTTTTGAGAGAAATTGAAGGTGTAAATTTTTATCAGACTATCTTGCTTGATTTCGCTTAATTCTGTAATTAGAGCGCTGCTATCCTCTTCGATTTGATCTAAAAAAGAAAGTGCTCTGATTCGGGCAGCCTGCTCTTCTTCCTCAGCGCTGATTTGAACTTCGCTCGATATTTCCAGGCTATCCTGATAGTATTGCAGCCGGGGTATCTCGAAGTCCAACATGATTAATTTACCCTCCGGTGAGATGTGTACACGATACCATTCTGCGGTGATTTTACCGGCACTCTCCTGTTGATCAGATCCCAGGATTAAATCCGTGGATTTCATTTTTCGGGAATACAATTCAATTTCCCAATATTTTTGAGGCTGAAAACCCGCAGAATTCAATATTTTTTGGGCATATTCCTCATCTTCCAAATATTCCTTTGTGATATGAAATGTGCTTTTAATTTTTAATTCCTGTTCCGGGATTTCATCCAATAAAAAGGACGCAGCGATATTTTCTGCGTCTCTTTGCGAAATGTTGAAAGATGTGCTGGGGAGCGGATGAATT
>CBDUVK010000427.1:0-2387 GCA_965370645.1 uncultured bacterium | reverse complement strand
AATTTTGAAAACCCGGGTTTTAGCGACCTATCTGGATGGGAAAGAGGTGTTTAATCGTGAGAAACCAGAATAAATATAGAGTTACAAGTTAATTAATTAGACAAGGATATTCTCACTAGCTGTCATCCCCGAATGGTTTTGTCGGGGATCCAGTTCATTTCCATCCCTGAAAATCTGGATCCCGGCATTCCCTGCCGGGATGACAATCAATCACCCTCTGTCATTCCTGCATGATTTAGGCAGGAATCCATGTTTTCCATGACCGAATCCATGAATTCCAGATTGCTCTCTCATATAACTAAATAATTTATCCCATCTGCTTGTCTCCGTAATTACTAACATTAAAAAATCTCCAATATCTTGAAATCATTTTACTTAACTACAGAAATTAATTAAATTTAAGCTTTAAAAATATGGTAGCGCGGATTAAATTAATATCTTAAAAGATTGGACATACCAGAGCCGCGTTTTGTTTAAGTTCTGACTTGATTGAACGGTGGAGATTATATGAAATATTTAGTAACAGGCGGTGCCGGTTTTATTGGTTCAAATTTAGTCCTGGAATTGTTGCAACGGGGACATCAGGTTCGTGTCCTGGATAATTTTGCAACCGGCAGAAGGCAAAATATAAGACCATTTCAGGATAAAATTGAATTAATTGAAGGAGACTTTCGCAGTTACCATATCGTCCGGGAAGCGGTGGATGGTATGGATTTTATCCTCCATCAGGGGGCATTGCCCTCCGTCCCGCGATCCATTAAGGATCCTCTTACGACCAATCAGGTAAATGTTGAGGGTACCCTTAACATTCTGAATGCTGCTCTGGATTCAGGTGTGAAGCGGGTTGTGTCCGCATCCTCCTCTTCAATTTACGGAGATAGTGAAACCCTTCCAAAACAGGAAGATATGTTCCCAAATCCACTTTCTCCCTATGCGGTCAGTAAAATGGCGGGGGAGAAGTACTGCCAGGTTTTTGCCCGGATCTATGATCTTCATACCGTTGCACTCCGCTATTTCAATGTGTTTGGTCCCCGTCAGGATCCTACATCTCAATATTCTGCTGTGATACCTAAATTTATCAAAGCCATTCTGGAAGACCGCCAACCGACTATCTATGGTGACGGGAAGCAATCCCGGGATTTCACTTTTGTACAGAATGTTGTGGAGGCCAATATCTTAGCGACAGAAGCGGATTTTCCTGCGGGTATGGTCTTTAATTGCGCCTGTCATGAGCGGATTGATTTGAATGAATTAGTTTCATCAATTAATTCGATTTTGAGTAAAAATATCAAAGCCATATATGCTGACCCAAGGCCTGGTGATGTGAAGCATTCCTTCGCTAATATCGAACGAATCAAGCAGCATCTCGGCTATAAGCCGAAGGTATTTTTCGAAGAAGGTTTACGCCATACCATACAATGGTATCAGGAGGGAAATGAATAATACCAATTTTTTATAGTTTTAACCTTAAGAACTGTAGATTTTTGTCGATAAATGATTAAAAATATTTGTAGTTAGAAGGTGCTGTTTTAATCTGATAAAGGGAGTTTAGACAGTAAATCACTTTCATGGAGCGAATGTGGGTATTACTCTGAACCTGGAATCTTATGTTACTATTTTTAAGTGGTCTTGATCACTATTATATTTTCATAGAGCGGTTTTCTGCATCATCCAATTTTCAGCTGTTGTTTCATTCACGTTTTTACAGGTGATGAGGCTATTCTGCCCCCGGCAGGATAGCATTTTTTTTATACATTATTTTGCCCCCTGGCTGCGGAAAATTCTTCTCTCCGTAACTGACGGGGCGGAGCTGTAAATGCAATGAATAATTGATAATGTATAATTGATAATTTGGTGGGGGTTGGGAATGGTCAGTAATAAAAACAACACTAATGAGTTATTGTCCAGAGAAAAATATTATCAGATCTCTGATCTGGGAGGTAAGTACGAGGTTGATCTCTCACAGCGATTATTTCATTTTGCGGTAAACATCATTCGTTTTCTTGGTACCATAGCTCATAATCCGGAATATGAAGTATTCAGAAATCAATTATCAAGATGCGGAACATCAATGGGGGCAAATTTTGAGGAAGCGTGTGGTTCATCATCCCGTAAGGAATTTATTAGCAAGTTGAGCATATGTCTCAAAGAATCAAGGGAGACAAACTATTGGCTGCGGATTCTTAATGAATTAAACTTAGCTGATGAAAAGTTACGAATACCTCTCGAAAAAGAATCTCTTGAATTGATTAAAATTTTTATATCCAGCATTAAAACTGCAAAGAAAAATCTTTCATAGAATTTTATAACAGTCTCTTTTAATTGTCAATTATACATTATTAATTATTAATTGCCTTTATGAAATGGTACGCTTTATATACCCGCCC
>CBDUVK010000426.1:0-2388 GCA_965370645.1 uncultured bacterium | reverse complement strand
AAAGTCTATTTTCGTCTTTCATTCTGGGTTGCCAGGGTGAATCCCAGAGTAAAGTATTGAATGGTATGGTCTCTGCTGAAGCTTAATATATACCGGAAAGGTCCCAGAAAGCTGTCTATTTGTACTCCAACGCCAAATCCGGTTTTAAAGTTCTCATTGAAACTGATATTACGGTAATTCTCCCAGATATTTCCGGCATTGACTATTCCTATTAATGATATGATATCGCTCCATTGATATTGATGTTCGTATCGATAAATACCGACATTGGGACCGCTGAATTCATCATAATTATATCCCACGAAGGTATTTGGGCCTCCCAGATAAAAGTAGCGGTAAAATTCAATGTTTTCGCTGAATCCAAGGAACAGTTGAATACTGCCGGTATTTCGCCGGATCAGGGTACCGTAAAAGCGTTGATCGATATAGAGTCGGTTGCTGTTTTCCTGCTGTTGAATGAAATCCAGGGTTTTTTCATATTCCACCTGAGCCCGATATCTATGGCGTGGGATAAGGATGTCATCTAGCAGATCAATGTCAAGGTAGATGCGGCCCAGGTGGACGTTATATTTCCATTCCGGCCAGGTTAAATCCGGGCTAAAAGCGATACTGGGAGTAACCAGTAATTTTTCCGGCATATAATCAATCCGTACCTCCCCCCAGTTTTTGAGTATAAATCCCAGTCCGACTGCACCCCCATAACTTCGTTTATGATAGCGGGCAATCTTCTCTCCCTCAAAATAAATATTGATAGGAATGTCCTGATAAAAACCATATAAATAAGGATAGATATAATTTCCCCACAAACGGCGCGGATAGCTGAGCTGCCATTCCCACAGCTGGATACCTGAAAAAAGCAGGGTCATATCATTCAGAATGCCGGCAAATGGGAGGTCCTTAAGTTTCAGATTCACACCTAAAATGCCCTTGTGATCATCCTGATAGCGGAAACCAAATCGCAGCAAGGTACCTGGTTTTTCCTCTACATTGAGATGTAGCCGATAATAATTTATTTTCTCTCTTTCCAGACGATAGTCAATTTTTTGAAAATATCCCAGGCTGTAGAGATAAGTAATGCGCTTTTCCAGGATAGCGGTATCGAAATACTGCCCCGGTTGAAGTCCCAGTAATTGGTAGATAAATCCAAAGGAAAGATTTTCATTTCCTGATATCTGAACACCATAAACGATACCGCTTTCAAAGGCGGGTTGACTTCCCAGATTCCCCTCGTCAACACCCTCGGATCGACTCAGTGCATTTAATTCGGGTAGATGTAGATTGGCTGCCAGAATCCCCTTTTCAATCATAGGGGCTATTTTGCTGTTTACAAAATCAGAGATACTGTATCCCTGCAGATCCGGGGTGATTATCAGGTCGGCTTTTTTCAGGTTCTCTTCCTCTTTTTTGCGAGCTGCAACCCCGAAAGACTGCATCAGAACATCAACCACATTATCAATCTCGTCACGAGGTTTCAATGGTGTCCCTACATTCACCGCAATTATGAATTCCGCCCCCATTTTTTGCACTACATCAACCGGAAGATTGTTTATTATTCCACCATCCACCAGCAGGGAGTCTCCCCAATCCACCGGGGTAAAGATAGAAGGTACGGACATGCTTGCCCGGATCGCCTTTGCCAGATACCCTTGTCTCAAGACAACTTCATTTCCACTGATCAGATCAGCCGCCACGCAGCGGAAAGGTATGGGCAGCTGATCAAAATCGGCCGTCTCCGAATAGGATACTGTAAGTTTGTTTAACAGTTGCGACACTTTCTGGCCCGATATCAGGCCGGTGGGTGCTTTTATTTTAAATTTTTCCATGGTGAGGGTTAACTGAAATCGTTCCGTGTCCCATTTTTCCAGATAGCTCAAATTCTTTCTCTGGGGCGTGTCTGAAAAGAGAACCGGCCAATCCAGGGAACGTGCCAGGGAATCCAGCTCCCCGACAGAATATCCCAACGCATACAAACCACCCACAATCGATCCCATGCTGGTACCGACGATGTAATCGATAGGAACCTGTAGGGAGTCAAGCACTCGAAGTACCCCGATATGAGCAATACCACGCGCTCCCCCACCACTTAATACCAGCCCGATTTTGGGGCGTTCAGCTGCCAAATTGGTAGTAAACAGGAAAGCCAGAATGATAATATGGATTCGGTAAAAACAGGATTGGTTTAATGAACAATTTTTAGCCTGCATATGTCTTTTAATTTTGATCTTTATATTTCACTCTTATAATGAATGTGAATGGCTTGATAAAATATGCTGAAATTATGCTTCGCTTTGAGCCAGAGAAGGTGTGGGAATTGTATTATGAAGAACCAGAGCAAGACCGAAAATAACGGGGAAGTAGTTAAGAATTAACTTTTTTAACTTCATATCT
>CBDUVK010000425.1:0-2395 GCA_965370645.1 uncultured bacterium | reverse complement strand
GATGAATAATGAATATCAAAAATTGAACAACGAACACCGAATATCAAGGCAAGGAACAAGTATCCAGTATCGAGTATTAAATGTTTACTCTTTCAGGTCGATAGTCATATACCATATACCTATACCTCTATTGTTTTATATCATTTACCCCGTTGAATCTCCTAATTACTTGATTTCCGCTGGAAGTTAGATTATTTTTTGACGCCTTTTTGAATCTATTTGCGCGGGTGGCGGAATTGGCAGACGCGCTAGATTTAGGATCTAGTACCCCGATGGGTGTGAGGGTTCGAGTCCCTCCTCGCGCACCAAAAGCAAGATAAAAGATTAAAGATCAAAGAAAAAAAATAGTTGGCAGTTGGCAGAATAATAGTTACTGTAAAGCACAGATTGTATACTCATTACTTTTTTCTTTCGTCTTTACTCTTTGATCTTTAATCTTGAATTAAAAGCGCCCGTAGCTCAACTGGATAGAGCATCGGTCTTCGGAACCGAGGGTTGGGGGTTCGAGTCCCTCCGGGCGTGCCAGTAATTCAAGTTAGAAGTTTAAGGTGAAAAGTGAGAAGTAAAAAATAAAAGATTTAAAAATACAACCTCCTCCAACTGTAATATTATTGCTAACGAATTTGACCTTATCCTCTTTAACTTTATAATTTTATACCTTCATTCCCTTCTCTTCCACTACATCCTAAATCCTCTCTTAATATAGCAGCACTCCGCTTAATGCCCTTTTTCATCTTTGATCTTTTATCTTTAATCATTTATTGTTAAAATCTATTTCAGTAAACCCGAATTTCACTAGTTCACAATAGAGTACAATAAACAACGGAAATTAATCCATGAGACCGACGGTTAAATTTTTAAATAACACATTAGTTCGGCAGATTATCGATGAGGCCAAACAGCTATTATGCAAGCTGGGTGTGGAAATTCAAAATCAGCAGGCTCTACAGATGCTCTCAGATTCAGGTGCGAACGTCGATATAACTAAGAATAAGGTACGATTTACCGATAAGCTAATTGAGGAATCGGTTAAAAGCACTCCGGATTCCTTCAAACTATATGACACTCTTGGAAATGAAACCCATCATTTTGAGGGATATAATGTCTATTTTACGCCTGGTTCCGCCGCACTTCATATTTTAGATCATGAGACCCAGCTAATTCGCAAGCCCACAACCACAGACTATATCCACTATGTCAAATTAGTAAGTCAGTTAAAAAATATTGCCTCCCAAAGCACTGCCATGATACCGGAAGATGTGCATGAAAAGATATCCGACAGTTACCGTCTGTTTCTCAGCCTTCTCTATGGTGAAAAACCGGTGGTAACCGGGGCGTTTACTATTGACGCATTCGACATTATGAAAGATTTACAATTGGCTGTACGTGGCAGTGCATCGGCACTCAGGGAGAAACCTCTCACTATCTTTTCCTGCTGTCCCACATCCCCCCTTAAATGGAGTGAGGTGACCTGTCAGAATGTGATGGATTGTGCCCGGTTTTCTATCCCGATTGAACTGATTTCCATGCCATTATCCGGATTTATCGCACCGGTCAGCCTGGTCGGTTCTTTGATTCAGCACACTGCTGAAACGCTGAGTGGCGTCGTCTTAAGTCAATTGAGCAATCCTGGTACACCTCT
Organism: uncultured bacterium; assembly: GCA_965370645.1. Classification (GTDB taxonomy): domain Bacteria; phylum Calditrichota; class Calditrichia; order RBG-13-44-9; family RBG-13-44-9; genus RQOF01. The sequence goes on along the minus strand of CBDUVK010000425.1, from coordinate 753 downwards.
TCTGTATGGTGGATCACCTGCCATTTTTGATGTACGCTATGAGACCACACCCATGGGCGCAATCGAGACCATGATGATTGATTGTGCTTATAATGAAATCGGAAAATTTTTGGGCTTACCTACCCAGGCATATATTTCTTTAAGCGATGCAAAAAGCCTGGATGCCCAGGCAGGTATGGAAAGTGGGGTAGGGGCAACCCTGGCTGTTTTAGCGGGCATTAACAATATTTCCGGTCCGGGCATGATCGATTTTGAGAGTTGCCAGAGTCTGGAAAAACTGGTTCTGGATAATGAACTATGCGGTATGTCATATCGTCTGATTGCTGGAATTGAACCGCGGGAAGATTTTCCCGCCCAACCTATTTTTGAAGAACTTTTAAGTGAACAACATTTGCTGATTAGCGAGCATACCCGACGCTATTTAAGAGAGGAACATTTTTTTCCGGGAGCAGTGATCGATCGCGCCAATCGCCCCCGCTGGATGGAGGAAGGTTCTCTCAGCCTGGGAGAGAGGGCACATGCGCAAGTGGAAAAATTATTGCAAAGTTATAAGCTTCCCGAACTTGCACCAGAAGTTCAAAAATCTCTCATTGATTTGATGGAGAACGAAGCTAAAAAATACGGGCAGGACAGGTTACCTGAACGGTTTGAATAATAAAATGGTTGTGAATGATGCTTTTTCATGATTTTTTCTGACAGTCTTGATTTTTTGGTTCTTTTTTATCAAGAAAAAAGAACAGTAAAAAAAGTTTT
>CBDUVK010000424.1:0-2403 GCA_965370645.1 uncultured bacterium | reverse complement strand
GCTAGTTTAAGCGACATTAAGCTAGTTTTAGTACAGTCCTGGCTGCATATTCGCATATCAATCGCATATTAATTCTCATTCCTCGCCCTTTAACCAGGCTACTTGTTTTGATTAGATTTAGAAATTCATAAAATATCACAATGTGCAATTAAGGCGCGATCCACAACAAATTAAATCCAAAAAAAGTGTGTATTGGCCATTACCTAATCTGGTAAATTGTATGCTTTGATCGAAGCATGGATTATTTGGTCAGGATAACCATTACCATGCGCGGGACTTTCACCCCATACTCTTTGCCGACTTTTACCGGCGCTTTCAACTTGACCTCTATGTCTTTTTTCAGAATCTATACACTTTTTATAACTACACGCTGTTGTTCGGCTTTACGTTTCTGATCACCGCCCCCCTGACCACCACCTTGGTGGGAAGGCTTTACGGTTTCTCTCATATCGGATTTATATCAGGTTTCATTACCATGATCCATCACCTGGGCGGCGGATTCTGGGCTTATATAGGAGGGCTGTCATCTGACCATACCGGCAGCTACCATTGTTTTTTTATTGTATCCGCGTTATTGGCAGGTATTGCTATTATCTGCACTATTTTGATAAGAGAACACAACTATTACCAATAAAAAGATATTTTTTAGGTTGGCTAAAGTCCTTGAGGCCTAATATCCTGGAGTACCGGAGTGATGGAAGGTCGGAGCGTTTTAAAAACGATATCCACCTTTGAACCATTACCCGGTACCTCCCAATTGGTTCTTACCTCAATTGGGATATAATTCCTAAATGTTATAGAAATTAAGAGGCGTTTAAGGCCAATTTCGAAAGGAGATTATCCAGATGGACAATACTGAGAAGGTGGTCAACGGCTTTCGCTTCCTGCCTCCCTCACTGGGGGCATGGTTCGCCAAAGATATTCCCGCCCAACCGTTTAACGGCGACATCCCCTGGACACCGCTTAAAAAACCAATCAGTGAGACGACGTTTACGCTGATGACCTCTGCCGGGATCAGCATGAAGACCGAGCCTCCTTTTAACGTTGCAAGGGAAAAGCGCGAACCGGCATGGGGTGATCCTTCCAGCCGGCAAATCCCTGCATCAGCCGGTGAAAAAGATATTGATGTAAATCATCTCCATATCAACACCGACTATATCAAGCAGGATATCAATGTGATGCTTCCCTTGAAAAGATTTCAGGAATTCGAAAAAGAAGGCATCATCGGCCGGCTGGCCCCGACCTGCTATTCGTACTATGGTTATCAGATGGATCCAGCTGAACTGCTTGAACAAACCATGCCCGAAGTAGCCGACCAAATGCAGGCGGAAAATGTTGAGGCGGTGCTGCTCACGCCAGCCTGACCGCTGTGTTGCCGGTCCGTTGGACTGGTCGCACGTTTCCTGGAAGATAAAGGTTTTTCAACAGTTGTGTTAACGATGACCCCTGAGTTCCACCGGGAGATCGGTATCCCAAGAGTGGCGGCCATTGAATATCCCTATGGGCGGCCGGTAGGACAGGTCAATGATGTTGAGGGCCAGCGCATGGTACTGGGGGAGGCACTTTCTTTTATGGAAAAGGCGGATAATCCCGGAGAGGTCTGCCACCTGCCCTTCACTTGGCCGGAAGAACCGAAACTCACCAAGTGGCATCCACCGGAAATTTCACCGATTGTAAAATTATTTCTGGATGAGATTAAAAAGGCGGGTGCCGCAGCGAAAAAGAAGTAAGGGCTTCGATGTAGCCGGTGCTATCAGCTTAATATATCTAATAAGAAAGAATCCGCAACCGAGATAAAAGGTTATTAAATTCGTCTGGCGGGAGTTGCTGCCAGGGGGTCTGGGGCGTGAACTGCAGGACGGATTTGACATCCGGTGAGAACACCTTGCCAGACTGGAGATTTGGCACTTTCAGCAAATATTTATATTCGTCGCCAAAATCCAGTAGCAGATCCAAATCATCGCTGTCATCAAGAAGTTCGACCATCAGTATGTTGCGGATACGTCCCCGCCCCTTTAAATAACGCTGGCCCTGCGGGCCGGAGTACACCTCAATAATTACATCCTCAACAAGAACTGCATTCTGATTGTCAGCAACTTTAAGTCGTTGGATATCTCCATCGAATCGGGAAAAATTAAAGACCCAAAAAGCTTGTGATATCATCCATCCGAGTTCCCTGGCCTGCAGTGGTGATTTGCTATACATCCATTCTGTAAATACGCTCCAAAAAATGATAGATTATCTGAACAAATATACAATAAATTTAGTTCATTAGCTATGATCGATTTAGGCACGCTATGTGCCCAGTTTGATTATGTAGCGAGAATATAATTCCCTTCCTTTAATTGCCTTAATAAAATAAAAATCTCCATATAATTCTTCTTAATCTTTCCAATTTCAATT
>CBDUVK010000423.1:0-2419 GCA_965370645.1 uncultured bacterium | reverse complement strand
TCATTTCCCCTGTGACGCTGCTTTACCAAATGCTGCCCAGAATGGATCAACTTTTGGATGTTCCAAAGGACGACTCTTCCCATCTTCGAAAAGCTGCAGCCCCTTTCTGTTTTCCACCACTTCACCCACACTGCTGGCGGGGATTCCTTTATCTTTTAAGCGTTTTAATACCTCCTGAGATTTATGTGGTTTAACTGTAATAATCAGGGTACCCTCACTGATGGAGGAATACGGATCAATCTTGAACAGGTCACATACTTTCCGGACATTGTCCTGAACGATGATTTTCTCTTTCTCAACTGTCATTCCCACTTTGGAAGCTTCAGCAACTTCAACTAGCCCTCCCCAGACACCACATTCAGTGGCATCGTGCATGGCGGTTACCCCATCTTCCCGTACCCCGGCTTCAACCGCTGTGAGCGCATCTTCTACCACCGACATCTGCCAGAAGATTTTCTCCGCCTCTTCTGCCACCTCTGGACCATATCGGTCGGCCACCTGCTGAGGGAAGGTGACTGCAAACAATCCAGCCGCTTCAATGGCCGCTCCCTTGGTGATGATAATTTCATCTCCTACCTGGGCCATATTGGGAGTAACATAACGCTCTTTTGCTCCGATACAGATGACTGTTGCTCCGCCAATCATGGGATATTCACAGCCCTCATAACGCCCGGTGTGGCCGGAAATGATGGCCATTCCGATTTTATCACATTCACGATGCATCACGCTCCACAGTTCTTCGAACTCTTGCCGGGTAATGGAGAGCGGAAGATTTAAATCCATGGTAATATAGGTCGGTGCGATACCGGATGTTGCAGCATCCGATGCCAGAATATGGACCGCGAACCAGCCGGAGCGTTCCCATCCATAGGGTGGTACTACAAAAATGGGATCGGTGGTGGTGACCATCACCTGATTATTACCCAGGTCAGCCACACCCACGTCCACACCATGCTGGGGACCTACTAAAATCCGGGAACGCTTTCGGCCCAGTTGGGGCAGTATGATTTCATCAAAAATTTCCGAGGAGACTTTACCGATATCAGGTAGTTGTGCTTTCAAGAAAACCTCCGGTTAAATAAGTTGGCCAATAAAAAACCGTTGTCTTGCAAGGAAACGGTTCCGGTGAGTCAGAAGAGGATGTGGGGTTCCGTTTCCCTCCGCCGGTATGATCCGGTTCAGGTTCCAGGGGTATTTTCTCAGCTCCTTTATTGGGAACACCCCCAACGGTATTGAGAAAATTTATAATTGCCTGTGGAGAAAATCAATGTAATTTTGTTATAGTTGGTGATATTTTTTGTTATTTTGTATCAATAAAATCGCAAAGAGTTAGATTATATGTTGACAGGTTTCATGGGTGACATCATATGACACTCAAAAATTGTCATTCCCGAATGTTTTAATCGGGAATCCACTTCTTAAGGTATGGATTCCGGCTAAATGCATACCGGAATGACATATATCATCGATTGGTAAGTCAAGATCGGAAAGGAAATTAAACTGAGAGTTTTTCATTTAAAATTTATTATTTTAATCAAATGTTAATTTTTTCAATTTTATGCTGATAATGCGAGAAGTGAATATAATGGAGTCAGTATGACCGCTGAGCTGTTTGTTTATATCGGATTTATCGGGGTATTGCTGGGAATTCTGGCGATATTTTTTGTCCTGTACCGCCGTATACGCTGGCTGCTGCGAACGATCCGGGGTAAAAAATTAACCTCTCCCAAAATTCTTAAAGGGATTCGAAATTTAGTCCTGCTGCTATTATGGATTTCGATATTTTCTGTTTTATTGTTTGCGGGTTTTTTTGCCAGGGCCTATCATGCATTTACCTGGGAAAAACCGATTGCAAAGATTAGCATTGAACCGGTAGGACAGGATCAAACCAGTAGGGTAACGCTTACTCAGTTTATCTCACCAGATTCCCAAGCAGTGCATCAATTTCTCATCCGTGGGGATCAGTGGATGCTGGAGGGGGATATTTTGAAATGGGACAACTGGATGAATTTTTTCGGCTGGCAAACCCGCTACCGTTTAACCCGCATCCGGGGAAGATATATTCATACCGAAGATGAAATCAGACAACCGCCAACTATTTATTCGCTGGTGGAGCGAGAAGATGATCCACTCTGGCGAAACCTTTACGAACTTGGACCAAACCTCCCCTTCGTCGATACGGTTTATGGGAATGCGGTTTTCCAAACTTCTGATGCTAAAAAAGTGTTTCTGGTACAGGTGAGCACTTCGGGATTTACGACGCGGGAGGAACCCCAGCATTAATGCTGGGGGATGACTAATAAGCCTTCACCAATCCCCCATCCACCAGCAGCGTCTGCCCTGTAATGTAGCTATTGGCTTCGGAGCAGAGGAATACCACCAGGCGGGCGAATTCGTCCGGATCGCCGTATCTTCCTAA
>CBDUVK010000422.1:0-2420 GCA_965370645.1 uncultured bacterium | reverse complement strand
GCGTGATGAATTATTCAGGATAATTGTTTAATGTATCTCCTAATATTGACGAATAATCTCGCATGAAAGCCATTTGATCCCTTTCAAATGTTTTATATATTTATTTTCTAATTATGAATAGTAATCATTGGCAAATTCCGGGTCATACAAATATTCCAATTTTAGTTTATTATTTTCCTTCCCTGGAGAGTACGAACAGCGAGGCAAAGCGATTGGTAATGGAAGATGTTCCCGAATGGACTGTTATCTATGCAGATCTGCAAACCAAAGGCAGGGGTCGTTTTAATCGTCAGTGGCATAGCCCGGCAGGCCTTGGTCTGTATTTTTCTATTATATTGCGTCCAAACATGGATCTGAAATTACTCAATATGATCAATATGAGAACAGCTTTGGTGATCAGGGAAATTCTTCAGACTAAATTAACACAGACGGATGCACGAAATGATCGCCCCGTAATGGTAAAATGGCCCAATGATGTGCTGGTGGAAGGAAAAAAAATTTGTGGGATATTACTGGAAAGTGAAGTTGTAAGCCAGACAGTAAATTCCCTGATATTAGGAATTGGTATCAATGTAAATCATCAGCGCCAGGATTTTCCTGCTGAGTTGCGAGAGAGAGCAACCTCCTTAACATTGTTAACCAGGCGGCAGTGGGAATCTTCCCAGCTTTTAAATGAAGTACTACCTAAGCTTCAACAACAACTTATACTTGATAAGGAAGCTGGTTACAGTGATGTCATTCCTGAATATCAAAAAAATCTAGCTTTTCAAGATCAGATTGTGGAAGTAAATCTGCAAAACGAGCGAATTATAGGTCGCCTCAAAGGGATCGATTCTTATGGTTATCTAATGTTGGAACAAGGGGATGAGATAAAGACCATTACAACAGGCGATATAGGGATTTAGAAATAAGGGGACATGATGATTTTGACTATTGATATCGGAAATACCCAGATAGAAGTTGGGATTTTTAAAACGGATCAATTGGTACGTAGCTGGCGAATATCCTCGGTAATTGATCGTACTGAAGATGAATATATGGTTTTTTTGGAACAGTTTTTAAAACAGATTGATATGGGAGTTGAGCATGTTGAAGGGGTGGGCTTGGCCTCTGTTGTTCCAAATAAAACCTTCATCATAGAAAAAATGTGTAAAAAATACCTGAATATTCAGCCACTTATCGTCGATCATACCATCAAATTGGGGATCCAAATAAAGTATGATGATCCAGCTTCTGTAGGGGCAGACAGACTGTGTAATTGTGTAGCAGCTTTTCATCAATATAAACAGGCAATCGTGGTGGTGGATTTCGGAACAGCGACGACATTTGATATCGTAAACGGTAAAGGTGATTACCTGGGAGGGATCATATCTCCCGGTATTGAGACCACCGCCTGGGCTTTATATCAACGGGCAGCTAAACTCCCTAAAATTTCACTCGACTTCCCAACAAAAGTCATTGGAACAACCCCGGAAAAAAGTATGCAATCAGGAATAATGCTCGGAACTGTAAAAATTGTGGATGGTCTTCTGCAAGAAGTTATTGAAGAATTAGGAGAACAGCCCAAAATCATTGCCACGGGTGGATTGGGAAGATTGGTTCAGCCAAAAACCCGGCACATAGGAGAATATCGGCCCCATCTGGTTTTAGAGGGCCTGTATCAGATTTATTTAATCAACTAAATATTTTTTCTAACTAAATCTTTTGAATTTAACGAGTTCTGTTTATAAATTATCATATCAATATAGATCTATATGGAAGAGAAATATATAAAAATAGTCATTCATGCTCCTAATCGGGAGCTCTTTTCCTATTTGCAAAAGAACATTCTCTATGAAGATGTGGAGCTGTTTTATATTCCCGATATTGAGGAAATTGAAGATTTTATTCAGAGAATCCGTCCTCATCTGTTAATTACCCATTTACAATCGGAATTTCTACTCAGTGAGAGAGCACTGGGATTCTACAAATCCCCTGTCCTAAAGGATACCGGAATTATATTTATCCTCTCTGAAAAAATTTCAACAAGTAAACTGAAAAATTTGGGTGAATTTCGAAATTATTTTATCTTTAAGGATGATACCGAACCGGATATTATTGCACAAAACATCAGAGCGATTCTGAGAAAAGAGAAATCTGACATTGAAAAATTTAATAGCAGGGAGTATTCTGAAAATCTCCTTATCTGTGCAAAAATAATCAATCAGCAGCAGAATATTTCGACCTTATTTGAAAAGCTTATTAATCATTTGCCTAAAATTTTGCCTTATGATTATATTGCTATGTTCTCTTTCGATCCCCAGTTAAATGTGGTTCAAAATTTTAACCTGTTTATTCCTCCTCATCGCAGAAGTAGTGCAGTACTAACCCCAAATTTGGAAAAACTTGCTGCTGTCTGGATGAAAAAAAATAGATTTTTT
>CBDUVK010000421.1:0-2422 GCA_965370645.1 uncultured bacterium | reverse complement strand
AAACACACCAACTGTTCTCATCTTGTCCTCCGACTATTATTGTGGTATATATTTACCACGTAGTAAATATATACCACAGCCAAATAAATGTCAAGTGGTATTTATACATTATCTTAATTTCTATTGGGGGAATCCAAAACAACCTTCAAACTCGAAAATTAAATTTAAATTTGAATGGATATATTATAACATGACTTTCAAAATATCCATGTCAGACTTAAAACATGTTTTATAGATGGACTAAAATAAGCACTAAAAAAAGTGAGCTTATTCTCAGACCGCATAGTACCGTCAAAAACCTATTTTTCTGACAAGGGCATACTTACCAGCCTTAATATCCCCCTGATCGAAGGCCAACTATTAGAAATTTTTTGATTTCTGAATTTGAAAAGAGAAGGAAAAAGAAATTTCCGCCAGCGAAATTAAGAATACTCGCCGACCATCCAGCAGAAATGTCCGTAATCTACACGAGTTTTCAAAGGGTATGAAAAAGAAAGTATAAAAATTCCTGTTTTATCCAGGTGATGAAAACTTCTCGCTTGATGATGTACATGTTTTCCCCGTAGCCGGGTTATTCAGGGGAAGATAATCTTGAAGGACAATTATTGACTCGCATGTCATCTAAGCATTAAGGTAAAGAAAATGGACGCCGGCTTTTCGGGATTCAAGCCTGGCTTCTGGATGGTGTAACATTATCGGTGGTGACTCTAAGTCGGTACTAATGAGGAATCAGGTATTGAAAAATAGCATCTATCCTTGTATGATATGCTGAAAAAACATTAGTTTCTATCAATGGAAAGCTCTTCCAGGTCTCTATACTTAAAATAAATTCCATCGATGTAGAATTGAATATTGACAAGGTAGTAGAATATATGCATATTTAGCATAATCGTAAATCATGTCAAGAATTCAATTAATCTCATATTTAAAAAAAGGAAAACAGCATGAGGAAGAGAAAAATTAATTTGATTCTGTTTATTGCTTGCCTGTTCTTACTGGCCAATACCCTTGTCGTTGCCCAGAACTCACCAGGATTACCGCCCCCACATAAAGACGTTCAAAAAGTGTTTAAAGCACAAAAGCACTATTCGCCATATGCCGGACGTAATTTTCCAACCGCAGTCTATTGGGGAGATACCCATCTGCATACCGGCATGTCCATGGATGCCGGTGCTTTTGGTGCCAGATTGACTCCGGAGGATGCTTACCAGTTTGCCCGCGGTGAAGAACTGACATCCTCAACCGGACTTCAAGTTAAGTTATCCCGACCATTGGATTTTCTGGTCGTTGCAGACCATTCCGATAATATGGGTTTTTTTCCGCGACTTTTTGCCGGAGATCCGGAGCTATTAGCTGATCCAACCGGCAAAAGGTGGTATGAAATGATCCAGGAAGGTGGCCAAACAGCTGTACAAGTTGCAATCGAAGTGATTGTTGGCTTTTCCCAGGGAACATTTCCCAAGGCACTGGAATCCCGACCGGGAACTCCAGCTTACCGTTCTGCCTGGGAGGAGACCATTGAGGCGGCAGAGAATTACAACGATCCTGGCCGCTTCACCGCCTTCATCGGTTATGAATGGACGTCGAACACTGGCGGTAATAATTTGCACCGGGTGCTTATCTACCGAGACGACGGTTATAAAGCCAGTATGATGGAGCCTTACACAACTTTAAAACCAGAGGGCAGTGACAATCCACGCGACCTCTGGAAATGGATGAACACCTATGAGAGCAAATCCGGCGGAAATATACTTGCCATTGCCCATAACGGGAATTTGAGCAACGGTATCATGTTCCCCATTGTCGATTCATTTACCGGCAAATCTATTAATCGTGCCTATGCAGAAACCCGGACCAAATGGGAGCCGCTTTATGAAGCAACCCAGATTAAGGGTGATGGTGAAGCGCACTTTTACTTATCACCCAATGATGAATTCGCTGATTATGAGACCTGGGACAAGGGTAACCTTGATCTCAGTGTCCCCAAGAAAAAAGAAATGCTACAGTACGAATATGCCCGGACAGCTCTGCAGACCGGTCTGCAGCTGCAAAAGAAACTGGGTGTAAATCCTTACAAATTTGGTATGATCGGCTCTACCGATAGCCATACCGGCTTGGCCACTGCGGAAGAGGAAAATTTTTACGGAAAGCATTCGGGCGTGGAACCCAGTGCAGAACGCTATAAACATCCGATGGCTGAGACACCAAACGGCCGATATGAAAGCTGGGATATGGTTGGCTCCGGCTTAGCGGCGGTATGGGCCCGGGAGAATACCAGGGAAGCTATCTTCGATGCCATGATGCGCAAGGAAACCTATGCGACCACCGGTCCCCGCATGCTGGTACGCTTCTTTGGTGGTTGGGAATTCACTGAAAAAGATGCCCTCCATCGCTTACCGGCCGATATCGGTTATATGAAGGG
>CBDUVK010000420.1:0-2425 GCA_965370645.1 uncultured bacterium | reverse complement strand
TTTCGCCCAGAACAGCGATGCCCAGCTCATTACAGTGACGGTCAATCCATAGCCTAGCTTTAATTTGGTATGTATTAATTCCTTAAGGTCAGGGAGAGGTTTACAAACAATAGGATAAGGGTGATGCGAAAAATACCATCCACCAATAATATTAAAATAAATCTGTTCAAGGAGAGCCTATGGACACCTTTTTAAAGCGTATCTTGCGAGCAATTAAGCTCGATAGTCAAGTATATGAGGAAGTAGAAGCCGATCAACAGGCACTCCCTCAGGCCCTGGGTGTGGTAATATTATCCAGTGTCGCCATGGGTATTGCCTCCATGTCAAAAGGAATTGATGCTTCATTTATGAGTGACATACTGGGCGCCCTAATAGGGTGGTTTGCCTGGTCATATATCATATTTTTTATTGGCTCCAGAATTTTACCGGAACCGGAAACCATGGCAGACTACGGTCAATTACTCCGCACCATTGGATTTGCCAGTGCACCAGGACTTATAGCCATCGTCGGTATTATCCCATTTCTGTATGGGATTGCTATTGTTGTTTCAAGGATCTGGATGTTGGTGGCCACGGTTATCGCGGTGCGGCAAGCGCTGGATTACCAAAGTACGGGAAGAGCTATTCTGGTAAGTGTTATTGGTTGGCTAATCTACACATTTATTCAGGTATTTTTCTGGGCAATTGTATCTTAAAAAAGGCATACAAAACTTCATTCCTGTGAACTAAGAAATTGGCCCATTCCATCAAGGGACTTTACCGGCAGTGACCTGGTTAATTGACCCGGGTTGACCCAGCGGGAATCCACTGGTAAATACATAGTGGTCACCCTTTTTGGTAATTTTCAATTGTTTCGCAATTTTCATAGCATCTTCAAATAACACATTCTGATCATGTTGCAGTGCATACTTGACCGGTAGTACCCCCCATACTAGAGCGAGTTGAAAATAGACATTTTCCTCGGGTGTCAGGGCGAGAATACGGCTTCGAGGTCGATGTTTAGCAATGGCCCGGGCTGTGTAACCGGTACGGGTAATCGCACAAATTATCCCGGCATTTAAATCCCTTGCCAAAATTGTTGCAGAGTGTGAAATAGAATCGGGTATTGAAGGTGCATCAGTATTTTTAGTTTTATGTATATCATGATAATATGATGCGTATCCTTCGGTATTCGCCGCTATTTTTGCCATGATTGCTACAGCTTTCACCGGATATTTACCCACCGCGGTTTCCTCGGACAACATGATAGCATCTGTCCCATCGAGTACAGCGTTTGCCACATCTGTCACTTCAGCCCTGGTCGGGGTCGGTGATTCCACCATGGAACGAAGCATCTGGGTCGCTGTAATGACAGGTTTCCCCTTGAGATTAGCCTGATGGATTATTCTCTTTTGAATAATGGGTACGCTTTCAATTTTGATATCAACTCCCAAATCACCGCGGGCTACCATAATACCATCTGCAGATTCTATTATATCAGACAAGTTTTCAATCGCTTCATGTTTCTCAATTTTGGCGATGAGAGGTACAGTTCGGCCCACCTTCTTGAAAACGGCGCGGGCTTTATCCAGATCGGCAGCCTCGCGCACGAATGACAGGGCAACCAGGTCCACCCCGTTCTTGAGTCCGAATTCCAGATCCTTCTTATCCTTGGCAGTCACTGATGGTACATTAAAGGTTCCGCTGGGGAAATTCACACCCTTATGTGAAAACAGATCTCCCCCGATGATCACTCTACAAAATACCTGAGATTTTTCAACTTTCTCTACTTTAAATTCCAGGTTTCCATCCGCCAACAGCAAGCGGGCCCCCGGATACACATCTTTGGCAAATCCTGCATGATTTACCCCCAACCTGTTGCCAATTGAGTCACTTTTCAAGGAAGCATCTAAGATGACCACATCATTGTGTACCACCTGCAGGGGTTCATTCTTAATTTTTCCGAGCCGTATTTTTGGACCACTGAGATCCTGCAGGATCGCAACAGATCTTTTTGCGTTCTTCCTCATTCTCTTAATCTGTTTTATCATTTTCAGATGGGACTGATGGCTGCCATGCGAGAAATTCAACCGAAAGACATCCACACCTTTTTCCATAAGATCTTGCATTAAGGCCGGGTCAGCACTGGCCGGTCCCAGGGTTGCTACAATTTTGGTGAGCTTTTTAGGTTCCATTTTAGCCTACTTACTCTTTGGTTTTTAGGTTAAATTCTGCTTTTCAAGTCTTAAAGGTTAACTCATACTTACCTTGAAATATAGGACTACAACAGAGCACATAAAACGAAAAAATTGTCTAATGATATTGCAGAGGTAAATGATACTTCATTTGATTAAGAAGAAATAGAGTGAGATCCTACCGGATCAAATCAATTTTGCTAAAATAAGGTATAGGAATCAACATCAGGTCGATGAGTTATTAATAAGAA
>CBDUVK010000419.1:0-2435 GCA_965370645.1 uncultured bacterium | reverse complement strand
ACTGCCTGCATATTTTCCGAAAGTGTAAATACCAGACCGCTCTGAATATTGCGGGAGGATTGCCAGGAGAATGTAGCTTCCAGGTCCGGTGAATCTTCAGACATCCTGCTAACATTAACAACTAAATCATTTGATTGAGCATAGAGAGAGGTTATAAACAGAGCAAAAATAAGAAAATATAAAATTCGATAGACCATAGCACTTTTCCCCAATTTACCATTGGATGCAAAATATCTGAGAACGCCACCCCAAGGTGTGACTCGAATCACAGATATTCACATCAATATATAGCTTAGTGGAATTTGAATTATTTGGCAATTGCCTTTATCAGGGATAAAAATTCCCGTCCGTCATTCTCGACCAGCCGTAAATTATTTTTTGCCCTGGTAAATTTCGGATTAATCCGGGTCGCTTCTTTGAAATCATTCAATCCTTTAAGAAAATGGTCCCGGCATAAAAGTACATGAATCAGGGCCAGGTAATTCCACATATCCGCATAATCGGCACTTTTAGTAAGTGTTTTAGTAAAATTTTCTTCAAAATAAAGCAATTGCTCAAAATCCAGGCGGTCCGGCAGGTACCGCAGCCAGAGGTAAAATTCGTACCCGAGAATTTCAGGATGGATACGCTGATAAAATAGGCGGTGACGATAATCGTAAATTAAGGTTTGTATCTTTCCAAAATTTTTTCCCTGGAAAGATTTTTTAATATTCTCGATCATGAACTGATCTTCATTATCGCCGACTTTTTGAAGTCTGTTTAATATGATATTTAATAATTCAAAATTTTTCTGCACATCCTCTTGTTTATTCTGGGTTTTTAAATAACCGATTCTCTTAAAGATTGCTGCCGCAATATTAAAATAAGCTTCTTTATATTTGGGATTCAGTTTGATGGCCTCGCGCAGGTGGTTGAGGCATTGAATATAATTTTTTTGCTCCAGCATCACCAAACCCAGCAGATTGTACAAATCCGGATACTTAACACCCGCTTTGACCAGGTTGTGCAGAAGTTCCCCCGCTTTATTAAAATCTTTCTTGTAAAAATAGGAACGCGCCAGGGCAATATGAGCGCTATAGAACTTTGGATTTAGTCCAATACACTTATTCAGGTGTTGTTCGGTTTTGTCAAAAATATGGAGAGATAAAAAAATAGCACCGATCCGGTAATGAGAGACTGCATGATCAATATTTTGGAGGATTTCGGATATTTCAAAAACTTTATTCAGGCGGGAAATGATGCGCTTATGGAGCTGATCCAGTATCAAGCGCATTCTCAGTTCGCCCCCCTCCGGGCTTTCACTTTCACGCCGCTCGTACCTGTGGTCCTGAGCGTATAGGAGCCGCCCTTTTTCAAACACTTCAGTCCGGATAATTCCATCTTCAATGTTGGTTGCCGTTTGGAAATGAAATTGCCGGCTTCTGATTGTAATATTCTGGTTTAGACCAATATCAGCCATAAGTTCTGAATTTTGTAAAAATATAAATAAACTAAAGTAGAATTACAACTTAAATGAATATAGTAAAAGCTCCTAATATGAGCAATATTAACATTAACTTATGCTTAGAAAAATAATAGCCGAAGTGTGTCTGGATGACTTGTTCTTATGGCCACTGTAAATATTCATCCCGTGTAGATGTTAGCTAATTCGTGGACAAATATAGAGAAACTAAATATCAAATATTTATGGTCATAATATTTAATCGTCATCTCGAGCGACTGAGCACTCAATTTTTTTTAATTTGATTACCATTTAATATGTAACATTGAGTGCTTGGGAGTCGAGAGATCTTCAGAAATTCAATAGATTCCTCCCTGGCCAATGGCCAGGCAGCAAGCAGGTATCCCCCCTCTAGCGTGTTTAGATCAATGACATTGGTGAATTGGTGTTCGGAGAAGAAGGTAACAGTTTTGACCCACCCCTCGATCCCCTCCCTTATGCATGAGGGAGGGGACTACGAAACTACTGGGACCTTATCATATTCCTAGGGGAGGGTCAAAGATATATAATAAAATTATGTATCAACATAGACTCAATAATTAAGATCTCTCCACTACGTCCCGGCCGCCAGGTGGTTGTAGAAAGATCAGAATGGGCTAAAGCCCCGAAACTGATGGAGGATTTCTTTCCCTCGAGCTGAAGCTCGGGGCTATTGAAAATGATAAATTTATTAATATCCTAGTCAATAGCCCCGATTTTTCCCGGAAGGGATCCCTTCGGGATAAATCGGGGTATAAGAAAATCCTCACCCCCCTTTTTTGGCACTTTAGTGCTAACTTGAAGAAACTGTAACAACCGGCCAGCCGGGCTTTTAGTCCGCCAGTAGGTCACGCCGGCGGATCTGCCTGCCGGCTGACGGATATCCGGCTACCGACGTGATCGAGATGACCGTATCTTTTAGTCCTCGTATAACTTAACATCTACAGGAATGACA
>CBDUVK010000418.1:0-2460 GCA_965370645.1 uncultured bacterium | reverse complement strand
CATTTAGCATATTTATCACGTTCCAGTTGATTGGGAATGACTCTTCGATCTTCTGATAAAGGCAGTTATCCACAATTTCCTGAATAAGTTGCAATTTAGCCGGGGAATAGCCTCCAATGGATTGGTGGTGATAGAGCCAGCGAACATCGGAAAACAGAGGTCTAAATGGATATACCCGGTATAAAGAATTGTCCTTCTTAATTTCCTGATCAATTGAATTGGCTGTGTATTGTTGATGTATCCGAGCCGGCTCAACAAATTTCCCTTTGAGATATGGTACATTTAGAATCATGAAATCAATGATGATGACTCCAAAAAGTATTAGCAATACATATTCCCGGCGAAACCAGTTCTTCATTATTGCCCAAATACTTATGATGGCTGTTAAAAGGAAAACCAGACTTAGCAGCGTCGAATTAATTAGCATTTCTAACCGGACCTTCTTGAGGAGGTTGATCACTTCCTGGCTGTATCGCTGCGCTTCCCCGCTATGGGTTAAAGAAAAGGTGGATCCCAATGCCAGAGGAATGGCCAGGAGAATTGCGAAAATTCCCATTACAAAATACAAGCGCTTTAATACCTCTTTCTGTCCCAGGTCGCCTTTCATTATGAATGACAGACCAAATGCAGCAAGCAGACTTAATGTGAACATCACCAGGGTAAGGATCATTACCGGTGCACGGAATTTATCAAAATAGGGTATATAATAGAAGAATGGTTTGTAAAGAATATCAAAATTTTTTCCCAGCGATAACAAAAGGGCAAAAATGGTAAGAAAGGTCAAACTCTTAACCTCCCACTTTTCCCACAGGAATATTACTCCGATAAGGGCAAAAAATACAATTAGAATACCCATATATTCATAGGACTGGGTAAAAGGCATGGTACCCCAATAGGTGGGCAATACCCGGTTCTTCCAGGCAGGGACTTCATCTCCGCTATAAAGTTCATTGGAAGTTCCCCCATGAAATTTGGGAATGATAAGATTCCACCACTCCGATATTGAGTAAGACCAGTTTGTTGCATAATCGAATCCCACACCTTTCTGATCCTGTTGGGTTTCATCGCCTTCCTGAATTGATATTGCATACCCCCCACGAGTTGAGTAAGGTGTGTATTCACGTATGGAAAACAAATTTTGGGCTACTACCAGTATCGCAATAAGCAGTGCAGCCAGGGAAAGTGCAAAAGATTTTGCGAATACTTTCCACTGCTTTTTCCTTACCATATTATATATTTGTGGTATGCCTGTAAAAACGATCAATAAAAAAGTGTAAAATATTATTTGATAATGCTGAGTTCGGAATTGTAATGCCAGAGCCAGGGAGAAAAGGAGCATCGCCAGGAAATTTTGTTTTCGCATAAGCCATAGAAAGCTGAGCAGAACATAGGGCATCCACATAATTGCCCGAAATTTAGCATAATGTCCCACCACTACAAGTGCCTGGAAATGTGGCATTAAAACAAAGGCGGTGGCAGCAAGCATGGCAACAGGAGCGGATAATCCAAAAAACTTAACCAGTAAAAACAGACCCAGTGCTCCTATGAGAAAATACCATATACGCCAATCAGCAAGAAAATCTAATTTTATAAGAATTGTATCAATAGACCAGACTTTTGGGGGTAAACGATGATATCTGGGCATGCCGCCAAACATATAGGGATTCCAGAGTGGATACTGTCCGGTTTTTTCTTCCCACATCTTTAACTGGTGGGTGCGGGCCACACTTGAGATCGCGTCACTTCCGCCTGGTTCTAGGCCATCGAAGACTAAAGGTTTGTAAAGAGCAATTAAGATTATCAGGAGCAGGATAAAAAATCCGACGATGAGTATAGGTTTCTCAAGAAATTGCATATAGCTGCTATTTGATTGATCTGGGTGAGATGATTCCTTGATTTTTTTAGACTTTTTTCCCATTTGAGTCCCCTAAGAATATACTCTAATATATATTATAACTCATTTGATTAATTCATAAAATCTCAGGTAAAGCTACAAAGAAACAAAAGATTTTACCCACGAATTTAAACGAAATTATTCATGTATATATTTTAAAATAGAAAAAGATAATTAGTGAAAATCCCCGTCTGGCTGGCGCCGCCGGACGGGCGTGTAATCTGTGGACAAATTTAATCCTGACTTTGTGTCGCGATATAGATAACACTGGAATTCTTTTTTTGAAACAGAAAGCCCTGGATAGCTGCCAGAATTGCTGTGGTTAATCCTTTAATAAGAACTATGAGTTTTTTCAGGCTATTTTTATTCTGCCCTTCCAGGGAAACTGAAAGCAATGTATTATACCAGGGATCAAAATGTAATCCTTTGTAATCGATAATATTGAAACCAACCGAATGGAGCAATGATTGCATATCATCCGGTCTAAAATGATATAGATGACGGGGTGCATCATATGCAACCCAATTATTCCTGAAAATCCGGGCATCTAAACTGAGACGGTTTGG
>CBDUVK010000417.1:0-2480 GCA_965370645.1 uncultured bacterium | reverse complement strand
TTGTGCTGACGAAGAATTTCCTAATCATATGAAAAAGATGCTTCCCCCGCTGAAGCGGGATCAGCATGACAATATGAATGACTCGTATTAATAATAAATAGAATTCAATTAAATAATCGTATGAAACAATATCTCATTATAGTAACTAAAAAGCTGTCATTCTGAGCGACAGCGAAGGATCTAAAACGAGAGATCCTTCTTCCGCAGAACAGCCTGAACAAACGAGTCAACCTGTCGAGAAGTACCAACCAAACTAAGATAACTACCTAAGTCAAAATGAAGCATTAAAATAGAAATCATGAATAAACCTTGGCTGTTTCCTCCCCTCTCAATACCCGCAAGGCTCCCAGCGCCAGGGCTTTCATTTCCTCCTCACCGGGAAATAACATCACCGGAGCGATCCAGTTAACCCGGTCCTCAATCCATTGGACCAAAATTTCAGAAAAGGCCAGTCCACCGGTTAAGCAGATGGCATCAACTTTCCCACTTAGTACAGTAGCAGAGGCACCTACCTCCTTCGCTACCTGATAAGCAAGTCCTTCATAAATCTGACTATGTTCCTGATTACCCGCTTTTACCTCCTTCTCTACCTGTTTCATATCACGGCTGCCTAAATAGGCCACCACCCCACCATGTCCTTTAATCAATTTTTTCATATCCGCAAAGGTGTATTCACCTGAGAAACAGGCCTTCACCAGATCTCCAACCGGCACCCCACCGGAACGTTCGGGAGAATAAGGGCCATCCCCATCCAGACCATTATTTACATCAATAACCCGTCCATTCTGGTGCGCTCCTACCGTAATTCCACCACCCAGATGAGCCACAATAACATTGATTTCATCATACCTTTTATTCAGACGCTGGGCTGCCTGGCGGGCAACTGCTTTTTGATTCAGGGCATGGAATATACTGCGCCGACGAATGAGAGGCATTCCGGACAGACGGGCAATATCTCGGAGTTCATCCACCACTACAGGATCTACAATATAGGCTTCACAGTTGATATTTTTTGAAATAGTGTACGCTATTAATCCACCGCAATTGCTGGGATGATCACCCTGAATTCCCTGCCGAAGATCAGCTACCATCTCCTTATTAACCCGGTAAGTGCCTCCTTCAATTGGTTTGAGGAGTCCCCCCCTTCCAACAATAGCCTTGATTTGACTGGTATTAATTTTATTCTTCTGCAGAGTTGAGATAATTAATTCCATACGATAGACATCCTGATCCGATGCCTTATTAAATCTGGCTAAATCTTCCAGTTTATGCTCGATACTTCCGGTAAAGATTTCCTTTTCGCCTTCGAAAAGAGAAACTTTGGTTGATGTTGATCCGGGATTTATCACTAAAATGTGAGGTTCGCTCATGGCTAATTCCTCAACTCAACAAATCTTTGCAGCAGTGGCTATGGATAAAAATTTCGTATCATCTGAATCTGCCCGCGAGGGAAGCACAATGGGCACTTTAGCGCCAATAATAATACCGGCCGTCCTGGCACCAGCCAGGTAACTCATTAATTTATAAAATATATTACCAGCTTCAATATTCGGAACTATAGCAATATCGGTAACTCCCCCAACCTCGGAATGGATCCCCTTTATTTGGCAAGATTTTTTCGAAAAGGCATTATCCAGGGCCAGAGGACCATCAACAATGAATCCGGGGAATTGACCTCGTTCGGACATCTTTGCTATGATGGCTGCATCTGCAGTAGCCGGCATTTTTTCAGGGTTGATTTTTTCCACAGCAGTAATCATTGCAACTTTGGGTTTAGAAATGCCGAGCTTTTTAGCCACAAAAACTGCATTTTCAATGATCTTCAGTTTTTCATCCAGGGTGGGTAAAATATTTAGTCCGGCATCGGACATCAGGATTAGTTTTGGGTAAGTTTGAATTTCGAAAATCCCCAAATGGGAAAGTAATCCAGGTTGGCGAAGACCTTTCTCCTTATCTAACACCGCTTTCATCAGTATCGCGGTGGAGCATAGGCCCTTCATTAAAATATCAGCCTTCCCATTTCGGATTAAATCTATCGCAACTACGACTGCCTTTGTCTCTTCTTTTACATCAATGACTTCAAATTTTTCGATATTAACCTTGTTTTCTTGAGCGATCCGGGAAATTTTTTTCTGGTCTCCCACCAGAATAGCATCTGCAAGATTTGCTTTTTTCGCTCTTTGCAAGGCTTCCAGAACATCTGCATCCTGAGCAACGGCGACTGAAATCTTGCGATTCTTTGAGGATTTTACCTGATCGACCAACTGTTTAAAATTTTTTATCATGATTGTATCCCTGGAATTGAGAGAAATTTAGAAACTGGTGATAAAATTATCAAGATTTATATATTTTAAACAGTTCTATCAACACGGATGTATTTAAAAGATCATAAATTGGATCCCCCGTCTAGCGCGGGAACATTAGGGTCCGGTTAACTGTGCTAATGACCATGTTAAAATAAAGTAATAATAGCATTTAAA
>CBDUVK010000416.1:0-2483 GCA_965370645.1 uncultured bacterium | reverse complement strand
CCTTGTTTCTGAAACAGAATTTTACTGATGTGTTTATTCATTCCCATACCACTGGCCAGACTGTTGCTTCCGGTATAGGGGATCTTCATTAACTCCAGCAGTGCTTGAATTTGACCATTTTCTCCGTATCCACCATGTAGCGCAATAAATGCAACATTGTTCTTGTTCTCAATCAGAAACTGAACAGTACGCATGATGTTGCGATCCAATTCCTGTTTTTTGGTCTCGAAATCGGAATGTTCCACACGTATTATATCGTTAATCTCCGAATCCCAATCATCAATTACCCGATCTCCGAAGGCACAATCCACTGCCGTAACCTGGTGACCTGCTTCTGCCAGGGCTTTTGAGATTGCCAGACCGGAAACCAGAGAAACATCGCGTTCTGCGCTGGTGCCTCCTAATAGTACCGCTACTTTCATCAGTTCGTTTCCTCCGGAACAATATTTATCTATCTTTATGAATCGGAGATCTTATAATATCAAATATTCAAAGCTTGCTTCACGAAATGAGCAATCTTTTTTTTGCCAAAAATTTCGATGACTAGGGGAAGATCAGGTCCATGGGTTACACCGGTTAAGGCCACCCGGACAGGCATCCACAATTCCTGCTTAACAATGTTGGTTTCCAGTTGGATCTCTTTCATAACATTACTGAAGATTTCCAGATTGACATCTTCCAGTGAATCAATTTTATCTACAAAATGTCTCAGGACCGTTTTGGCGCTTGGTTTAGCAAGGATTTGGCGAGCCTCCGGTTCTGATATAACCAGATCTTCGCTGTAGAATATAGAGGCTTCTTTTTCGATTTCATCGCCATATGACAGACGCTTATATACAGCATCAATAACTCGTTGTGTTTTTTGAGTATCGGATATATCATATCCCGCTTTGGATAAATAGGGCGCCAGAAATTGATAGCGCTTTTCCTGTGCCAATTGCCTGATATACTGACCATTCATCCAGTTTAATTTCTGCACATCGAATACAGCACCGGACTTGTTGACCCGCTCTAATGAAAAGCTTTCGATAAGTTCCTCCACTCCGAAAATTTCCTGGTCATTGCCAGGATTCCAACCGAGCAGGGCAACAAAATTGTTCAGGGCATCCGGCAAATATCCCTTTTCTAGAAAATCCTCAACTGCAACGTCTCCCTGCCGTTTGCTGAGTTTGGATTTATCAGGATTGAGAAGCAGTGGCAGATGGGCCATCAGAGGTGGTTCCCAGCCGAATGCCTGGTATAACCGGAGGTGCTTTGGTACGCTCAGTAGCCATTCTTCTCCCCGGATGACATGGCTGACATCCATATAATGATCGTCAATGACATTCGCCAGGTGATAAGTGGGATATCCATCTGACTTGATGAGAATCTGATCATCAGTAAGTTCATTCTGAACAACAACTTCCCCCCGAATTAGATCGTTAAAATGTGTTTCGCCCTCCAGAGGCATTTTGAGGCGTATCACATGAGGTTGATCGTTTTCCAGATTTCCAGAAATCTGGGACGGGTTCAAATTCCGGCAATGACCATCATATTTAGACTGCTGTTTGGCAGCTTCCTGCTGTTTCCGTAGCGTTTCCAGTCTTTCAGGGGTGCAGAAACAATAATAAGCATCCCCCTGTTCAATGAGTTTATCGGCATGTTCCTGGTATTTAGTTGTTCGCTCTGATTGGATATATGGCCCTTGAGAACCGGGTTTATCCGGTCCCTCATTGTAGGTGATCCCCATAAATTTCAGGGTTTTAATGAGATTTTCTGTAGCACCTGGTACAAATCGGGCACGGTCGGTATCTTCAATCCGGAGAATCATCTTCCCTCCCTGGTGCCGGGCAAATAAGAAATTATACAATGCTGTACGCAGTCCGCCCACGTGCAGATATCCGGTGGGACTGGGAGCAAATCGGGTACAAATATTTTTCGTCATACGGTTTTATTGTTATCAAATTGCTAATTTTACACATAAGTCGAATGAGTTTCAAGCTGTATATTGAAAAGATAGGAGAAGTAGAGGGGGTGAGTTTATTTATCTAGTATTTCGAATCAATACGTCTAATCTAATTTGTATCTATTTTTATTCTGTTGACTGAAGCATCTAATCATTTAGATGATTAAGAATTATATTTCCAATTAAACTGATATCTTCATAAATTGTGAGTTAATTAGCAGTAAATTTGATTATTACATAAGCTCTGAGAATATTTACTTTTGCTACATTGATCTAACACCATTGATTAAACCTGATGGTTAAAAATATTTAAAAATCAAAAGAATACAATCTTACGTACCCTTTCCCTTTTCCCTTCCCCTGCTGGCAGGGGAAGGGCTGGCCTACCTGCCGGAGTTGCGCCGCAGGAAAGGGTTAGGGTACAATGCACATCATAATTTTAATCAGGTTAGCAGAAAATTAGTTTGCTTTAAATTTGAATGTTAAATAGATATGTTGTTAATTTACTTCCAGAACTCTAATTCAATCAATTTTATTG
>CBDUVK010000415.1:0-2501 GCA_965370645.1 uncultured bacterium | reverse complement strand
AAATGATTAAGGGATTGTTACTTGCGACTCTCATTTTTGCTGCGAATTTTGCCGGA
Organism: uncultured bacterium; assembly: GCA_965370645.1. GTDB lineage: Bacteria > Calditrichota > Calditrichia > RBG-13-44-9 > RBG-13-44-9 > RQOF01. Next base: position 2,445 of record CBDUVK010000415.1, on the reverse strand, counting down.
GAGTCGGCGGAAATAGAGAATCCGCTGGAAAGGTCTATTGATCTTCTCTACCATGAAATCGAGCCAGGCAATGAGCTGGAGAAGTCTATTTTCCAACTATCCATGTTTGGATACTATAATATGAAAAAAAATGAACTTCTGCAGGATGATTCGGTCATCACTATTATTGATTATAGAAAGGCATCAAAGAACAAGCGGTTCTTTGTCATTAACCTTGTAGAGAAAAAGGTTCTCTTCTCGACCCTTGTGGCACATGGAAAAGGCAGCGGTGCTCAGTTCGCGGAATTGTTTTCCAATAAACCCGGTTCATTGAAAAGTAGTATAGGATTTTTTGTCACAGAAGATTCCTACTATGGTAAGCATGGATATTCATTGAAATTGCAGGGAGTGGAGCCCGGTATAAATGATAAGGCCATGAAACGCGCAATCGTTATTCATGGTGCCAGTTATGTATCGGAATCGTTCATCAAAAGGTATGGCAGATTGGGAAGAAGCTGGGGCTGTCCGGCGTTACCGGAGGACATTACCCGCCAGGTCATAGATGAAATCAAAGGCGGAAGCTGTCTGTTTGTATACACCGATGATCAGGATTATTTAAAAAAATCCAACTTTCTGAACAGAGAATCTGCTACCCAATACTTTCTGGAAATGAGTGAATTTTCGACGGCAAGGGATTCCACAAATATCAAAAAAGACAGCGTAGAACCGGTTCAGCCTTGAAATAATTTAATGCAGAGAACTAATCATAATTTAGGAGAACGAAAGTGAATCGCATTCCCTTTAAATCATTTGTCATAATGTATCTGTTTCCCCTGCTAATTTTGCCATTCCAAACACTCCTGGCCTCTGATGAAGCCGTACAGGAAATTATCCGCCAGCGTGCAGAGCATGTACAGCAGTTCAAGGAGATGTACTTACAAGACGCCAGCATATCCGGAATCGTAGTGTTGCCGGAACTCTATGAGAGACGAGATTTTCTACCGGCATGGACAAATCCGCGCAATATCGATGGATTACTTAGAATCATTGGGGAGATGGATCGTGAAGGACTAAATCCCGCTGATTATCATCAGGAAGAGCTTGGAAGCTTAAAACAGCAGATAGAACAGACGGACAATCCGGCACCGGACATGCTGGCAAATTTTGATATCATCCTTTCGGATGCATTGGTTCGAATCGCATATCATATTCTTTTCGGAAAAGTTGATCCGGAGCGTCTCGATGCAAATTGGAATATTTACCGTGAGGTAGAGGACGTTGAACCCGCCACCTGGATACAGAATATGATTAATTCTCCGGACATATATCAGGCGTTGAGAGATATTCTGCCCAATGGGCCGTTTTTTGTGACCCTGCGAAAGGGACTTGTCAAATACCGGCAAATCGCAGAAGACGGGGGTTGGCCAACCATCCCGGCAGGACCGGTACTTAAGAAAGATATGATGGATGAACGAGTTTCTTTGATCCGGCAGCGGCTGCAGATGACATCTGATTTGAGTGACACTCAAGATTCGCAGGATCTACATTATGATGACTCGTTACTCATGGCGGTGCAGCACTTCCAAAAAAGACATGGTCTTCATCCGGATGGAGTTATTGGAAAGAATACACTTGAGACTATGAATGTGCCGGTCCAGAAGCGGATTGAGCAAATATTAATAAACCTGGAGCGAGGCAGGTGGGTATATCGTGATATAGAGGATGAATTTATGTTGGTGAACATTGCCGGTTTCAAAGCGAATTATATAGACGATAATAAATTTGTATGGGAAGCCCGTGCACAGGTTGGAAAAGATTACCGGCAAACCCCGGTATTCAAAGCAGAGTTGAAGTATTTGGTTTTTAATCCCACCTGGACAGTTCCTCCCACCATCCTGAAAAAAGATGTTCTCCCGGCAATCAAGAGAGACATTGGCTATCTGGAAAAGAAGAATATGAAGGTAATTGACCGCTCCGGTAAAGTGGTTGATCCTGCCAGCCTGGACTGGTCAAAATATAGTGGAACGAATTTCCCCTATTCTATTCGCCAGGATCCCGGTCCGACCAACGCCCTGGGCCTGGTGAAATTCATTTTTCCCAATAAACATTTTGTCTTTTTACATGATACCCCCAGTAAAACACTATTTGGAAGGGAAACCCGCACTTTCAGCTCGGGATGTATCCGGGTTGAAAATCCATTCATTTTGGCAGAGGCGATATTGAAAGATCCTGAAAATTGGAATCTGGATAAAATAGAAGAACTTATCGAATCCGGGAAAACCAAGACAGTATATCTGAAGAAGCCTGTTCCGGTACTGATTCTCTATGCCACCGCCTATCCTTCATTGGAAGATGAATTTGTGCAGTTCCGCAACGATGTTTATTCCCGGGATCAGCTGATATTAAAAGAATTGCAGGAACCTTTTAAGAGAAAGGAACGGCATCTAAAAGAGAATTAGCAGTGAG
>CBDUVK010000414.1:0-2508 GCA_965370645.1 uncultured bacterium | reverse complement strand
CCGGCCGCATCGTAAAATACCTTGAAATCTTTGCGAAGACCTTCGAAAAGTTGAGTGGCCACCTCCGGCATTCCATCCTTATTCACCAGCGCGAACACCGCGGCTTTAATTGGCGCAAGCTGGGGATTGAGACGCAACACCACCCGCTCCGGTTCCTCATCATACGCATCCACCAGAACCGTAAGCATCAGCCGGTCTACTCCGGTGGAGGTTTCTATAATATAAGGGATATACTTCTCATTCGCCTGCTGGTCATAATAGCGCAGATCTTTATTTGCATACTCCTGGTGGCGTGAGAGATCAAAATCGGTGCGGTTATGGATACCCTCAATCTCGCTCCAGCCAAATGGAAATTCATACTCGATATCAAACGCAGCTTTGGCGTAGTGAGCCAATTCATCCTCTGAATGTTCGTGAAAGCGCAGTTTTTCCTGCCGCACACCCAGGCGATCGAACCAGGCAATGCGTTGTTCCTTCCAGAACCGGAACCACTCCTCATCTTCACCCGGCTTCACGAAATACTGCATCTCCATCTGTTCAAATTCACGGGTACGAAATATAAAGTTTCCCGGGGTAATCTCATTCCGGAATGCCTTTCCGATTTGAGCAATCCCGAAAGGTACCTTTTGCCGGCTGGCTTCCCTCACATTATGAAAATTGACGTAAATGCCCTGAGCGGTTTCCGGCCGCAAATAAACAACATTGGCCGCTTCTTCCACCGGACCCATGAAGGTCTTGAACATCAGATTGAACATACGCGGTTCAGTCAGTTCTCCCCCGCAGTTAGGGCAATTCTTCGCAGTATCGATCTGGTCTGCACGCCAGCGCATCTTGCACTTTTTACAGTCCACCAGCGGATCGCTAAATCCTTCCACATGTCCGGAGGCTTCCCAGATGCGGGGATGCATCAGGATACTGGAATCCAATCCTTCAATATCTTCCCGTTCGTATACCATGGATGCCCACCATAGTTCGCGAATATTTTTCTTCAGCTCAGTACCCAGGGGGCCATAGTCATAACAGCTGTTTAGACCACCGTAAATTTCACTGCTCTGGAACACATAACCCCGGCGTTTGGCCAGAGAGCTAAGCTTATCCATCAGGTTATTTGAATTTTTTCTCGCCACTTTCTTTCCTTTTTAACTAATAGAACACAGATGACACGGATATTACTGATTATCGCTGATATTATTTTGTATTTATTTTTCGTTTAAATTCCGGTTTTTGCCTACGTTAAATAATAATCCATTTTTTTGAGCTTAATAAATTTAACCTTTCGTTACACCTCTTCAAAAAACCATAATCTAATATATTATATGTAGAAGCAAATGTCCGTTAAAAAATTTATTATCTAATATCGACCTTCAGGAAAAATCGCCAGAAATTGCGGCGTGCTGAACGTTAGAAATTCTTTCTGTCTGACCGAGCACTTAATAATTCACTAGGTGACATATTAAATAGTACCCATTGAGTGCTCGGGAGTTTAAGAATTTCAGTGAAATGCGCCGTTGAATTTCCAGATTTTTCCTGACAGTCATGATTTTTTGGTTCTTTTGCATCAAGGTAAAAGAACAATAAATTAGATCTGTTTGAATAACGAATATATTAATGCCTGGGATAAAAAGAATTTAAGATTTTATCAGTAATATCTTTAAATTCTAAATCCTTCGATCCGTTCTTTTTCCGCCCAAATCCGTCTCATCCGCGTTCTATTTCTTTTCAGTAGGCTGCAAATATAATTAGCTAAGAAACATTTTCAAAGATTTTAATTGGATGGATTGTTCGGTATGATAGTTCAAATGATCCATAAGCAGGTCCAGCAGAGGATTGATTTTCATGTCTGCGGGGATTTTCCCGGTCAACTGCGGCAAGCCGGATGGAGGTTCTTGTTGCAGCCGGAACAATAGCCGCCACTGTAATTTTGAGAGCGTATTTGGGGATGAATCAGCTCCCGGGATGGCACAGCGAGCACAATATACTGCGCCGTTTACCAGATCCGCCTTTACCGGAAACGATCCCGGGATCTTACCACATCCCCGGCATTGTTCCAGATTCCATCCGAATCCCAGATATTCACTCATATAAAGTATAAAGCTAAGCAGAAAGATGATACGGTTCGAAATCTCCGGCTGGTTAAGCTGGCCGAGAAGGAGGGTGCTATATTGGAATGCTTGCCGGGATGCTTCGTTTTCATGAATGAGTATGCGCAGCAATTCCAGCATGGAGTAGGCCATGGCAGTAGCGTCCAAATCATCCCTGATATGGGAAAACGAATTGATCAAATCTGCCTGGGAAATAATTTGCAGACTACGGGTTTCCTTAAGGGAGATGATCAGCTGTACGTGATTGAGGTTTTCCAGAATTCCGCGCAGGTTACTTTTGGGACGCAGTACCCCCCGGGCAATTGCTTTGATACTCCCCCTCTCCGCCGTGAAAAAATGAATGATTTTACTGGATTCACTCCAGCGTAGTCCGTGCAGAACCAGGGCTTCAGTTTTAAGGGTTTGG
>CBDUVK010000413.1:0-2510 GCA_965370645.1 uncultured bacterium | reverse complement strand
AAATCAACGCCCCAGAGAATGGGAAGACTAAAATAACCATATCGCCTTTTCCTGGCCGGGAGGTAGCATTCCAGGGTATAATCAAATCCGAAGAGACGCCTGACACGCTCCCGCTGGATAATCATATTATCGAAAGGAGACAACAGATAGACCCGGGAGGATCCCTTCTTACTTTGTGATTCTTGCAACAAACTTTCCGGGAAGGCATAAAATACTGAATTATCATTCTTCTCCAGTGTCAATTGAATCAGTTGCCCGTTTTCGAGCAGTTTTTTTAGGGATCTGGAAATTTGTTCTTTACCGCCGATTTGAAGATCAGCGTCCCGGGCGGACTCCGGCTGCATAAACTTTATAATTTCCCGCTCTTCGGCAACGCCCAGAGCCGAGATGGCCCGGTGTACCAGGAACTCGCCCAGTTCATCGTCGGTCGGCATGGTTGTATCAATCTCATCAGGAAGCACCCGTTCAGTCAGATCATATATCTTCTGAAACTTTCGCCGTTCGCTGATCATCAGATCTCCCCGCCAGAACAGCAATTCCAGCGCTACCTTGGCCGGTTTCCAGTCCCACCAGCTCCCCCCTTTTTTTCCGGGGGCTGGTGTAAAATCTGATGAGCTCAAAGGCCCTTCATCACCAATGCGTTTTAGAACCGGTTCAAGCAGATGCTGACATTTCTGTAATTGATATTTGGCACAGGGGCTGCCGGGATTCTTAAAATTGTGCATCCTCGGCAGTGCATAGCGGTAGTCCGACATGGGCAAATAGGACATGGCATGTCCCCAGAATTCAAAAACCTGGCGATCCCTGACCTGCAGATCGTGAAGCATCTCTTCCTGATAATCAGAACAGCGTGACCAGAGGGTATGGTGGTGGGCGCGCTTGATTACCGCGATGGTATCGATTTGAATATATCCCAACTTTTTGACAACAGCTAAAATTCCATCCTTTCCCGGGGGAAGCAGACTATTGTCATCAAGAAGCTGAGCTCTCACTATGAGCTTCTTCGCCTGAATATTTGATATATTTATCGCTTTCATTTTCTACAGAAAAATAATTAAAAAGGCCCCCTTTCAGTCAAATAATGGAAAGGGGGCATATTGGAATATATCACGCTCCCGAAGGGATCCCCTTGGGAAAGGCCGCTAACGAAAAGAGTATTTTGCCCACAAATTTCACGAATTACTCAGCATCTCTTTATCGTTTATTTAAGATATTTAAACAATTCGAGTTAATCCGTGTAATTCGTGGATATTTTTTTTCAGTTCTCCAAGCCTTTGCGTGAGAATGAATATTTAATTATACCTTTTAAACTCGGATCAATTTGAGAGTGATTTTAAGTTTAGTTGACCACTTTTGAGCGTGAATTCAAACTGATAAATATCGCCTTTGATGATCGAAATTTCCAGTCTGTCATTTTGAGCAGTATACCGCCCTTCGATAGTAGCCAATTTTTCACCGGTCAGATCGCTGTAGATATCCTCCTGCACATAGCCGTTTTCATCAAAGCTAATCTTGGAATAGCTGCTGTTTTTAACATTTTCAGCTTTCCAGAGACCAATGATTTCATTCTGTTGAGTACTCCCAATCTTCAATAATTCAATTTCATGATAATTACCACTGATGAGGGAGTTACTAAATTCTGATGGAGAATCATATCCTGGTTGGCCAGCGCATGTAGCTAAAATTGCAATGCAAAATCCCAGAAATGTCATGTATGTTATTTTCTTCATTTTTTACTCCTTTCATCATTACCAAAATTATAGGTAACAGAGACGTGATTGGAGAAGTCCCTGAATGTACCGCTGATAAAATTCGGACCTTCGAAGAAAAAGCCGTCATTAATGTCCAGGTCAATTAAAAACCGTCCGAATTTTAGTCCCAGACCAAAACTTACGTTGTATGGGGAAGTTTGAAATGAGACCTCAGTTTCATTTTGCCCGGAAGGTTTGGTTTTAGTGGTGACTTTCTGATAGCCACGGTTAGCACCGATGCGAGCTATTAACCAATTTCTGATACTGGTTTCCGCACCCAGGTAAAGCCGTGGGAAAGTGGTGGTGGTTATGGTGATTTCGGTTCCTTCTTTGACTTTGGCGGTTAGTTTGGAGTAGTCATATGGATCGATGGCGATAATGAGCAGACTGTTTTCACTGATCTGATAATTCAGCCCCAACCCCAGGTTTAAGGTAAGGAGGCTATAATCGGTCTCATCCTGTGGTGCACCGCCGCCAACCTCGGTCTTCTGTGAACCGGATCCAAAACCAATCCGTACCACCGGAACCAGCTGCATTTTGGAATCATACTGATAAAAATACCGGCCCAGTATATCGATCAAAGTTGCGCTGTATTCGTCCTTTAGTCCACTCAGCTCGCTTTCAATAGAGGGCATGGCAAAACTGATGGAGGCATCATATATATCGGTGGAATACCCGCCGGCGATTTCTACAAAACGGGCAGACTCTTCCAATTTGGGATTAAATCCCGTTGAATCCTGACTAAAACCATCCCGACCC
>CBDUVK010000412.1:0-2512 GCA_965370645.1 uncultured bacterium | reverse complement strand
CGGACTTTTTAGAACTTCACGGAGATCGATTCTTTGCCGATGACCCCGCTATTGTTGCAGGGCTGGGGATGATTGATGACGAACGGGTTGTGGTTATAGGGCATCAAAAGGGAAGGGATGTAAAAGAAAATCTCTTCAGAAATTTTGGTATGGCACATCCTGAAGGTTACCGGAAAGCAAGGAGGGTGATGAATCTTGCGGCAAAATATAATGTTCCCATCATCTCCTTTCTGGATACCCCTGGAGCTTATCCCGGAATTGGTGCAGAGGAACGGGGACAGGCCGAAGCGATCGCCAAAAACTTGATGGAGATGTCCCATTTACCAGTGCCCATCATCATTGCCATTATCGGTGAAGGTGCGTCCGGTGGCGCGCTGGGAATCGGCGTTGGTGATGTTATTCTTATGATGGAAAATTGCTGGTATTCAGTCATTTCACCTGAAGGCTGTGCGGCCATACTCTGGCGGGATAATGCCAAGGCATCTGTTGCCGCTGAGGTTATGAAACTTACTGCCACCGATTTACTGGAAATAAAGGTAATTGACAAGATTATCAAAGAGCCTCACGGTGGGGCACATTGGGATCATGAGCAGTCGGCGACCATCCTGAAAAAGCATTTACTGGAGGAAGTCAGAAATTTGAAAAAACTCGATCCAAAGGAACTGGTAAAGAAAAGGGTTGATAAATTTTCAGAAATGGGCTTCTGGATTGATAATTCTTCAAAAAAGAGAAAAAAATAAAGGACAATAATGTTAGATAAGCAACTACTGGATATTCTGGCCTGTCCGAAATGTAAAGGTGAGCTTGAATACAAAACTGACCAGGATAATGATAAAAATGGTCAATTGATCTGCCAGCAGTGTCAACTGCTATATCGGGTGGAAGATGATATTCCCATCATGTTGATTGATGATGCTGAAAAATTGGGCTGAAAATTATCACGGCCCCGCTTTAATCACCACCCCGGTTTTAAGCTATATCATTTAGCGAAAGTAAGCGTTTTTCATTTTCCCTGGTTACGAATATACCCGGTAAGTTAGGCAGGGGACATTTTTCTTCACAAATTCCACACCCAATACATAATTCCCGAACTACATAGGGGTATTTTACCAGCCTGCGACCGCCATCCGGTAATTGGGCCTCCTTCATATCGAATTTTATCGCTTTATCCGGTGTGGGGCAATGTTCTTCACAAACGATACAGTCTTCATGTCGTTCAAAGGGTATACAGAGGTTTTTATCAAAAAAGGCTAATCCCATGGGGGTTTTCTGTTTGGTTTCCATGGACAAAGGTAAAATGGCGTTGGTCGGGCACACTTCCCCGCATAAATTACAATTATATTCGCAATATCCTTCCCGCATGACCGCGACTGGAGTCCAGAGGTGCAGGATATTTTGTTCCAATCCACCGGGCTGCAGGCATCTGCCATTCGATGCGCAGATTCTGACACAGGCTAAACAGCGGATACATTTATCCAGGAATTCATTTTCCGGAATGGAACCGGGGGGCCTGATTAGCCGGTATGAAGATGTCTTATGGTGATAACCGATACCGATTAGACCCAGTGCTGCTAAACTCGCCACCGAGGTGCCAAGGAATTGTCGCCTGGAAAAATCAGGTATGCTATGGTACGGTCTCCGGGTAAAGCGGTAGGTGATCGATTTAGCCTCTGGTGGACATTTCTCACCGCAGTTAAAGCATTCGATACACTCAATTTTATTAGTTTCCTTGACGTTACCTTTGGGTATGGCGTTCATTTTACATTCAATTTGGCACTTATTGCACAGCGGACAGGTATCAGCAACAATTCTTTCATAAAATCTGAATTGAGACAAAAATCCCAGCCATGCTCCGGCCGGACAGATATAGCGACACCAGAATCTGCTGGAGAGTTTTTCAAGTCCGAAAATTATTAACAGCAAAATAAGTATGCCTGCAACGCCTTGAAAATAGGATTGGCTTTCCGGCATGATTGAAGTCTTATAAATATCATAAAGTTTATAGGAGAGGGATTCCAGGAAAGAGATTTTTGATGCAGCGATCAGAAATGACTCCACAAATACCGTGGTCACCGGATAAAAGATGATGGTGGTCAGCCTCATCATAATTGCCAGGGGATCGAAATATCCCCAGATATGAATTGAGAATATTGCCATAACAATGGCAGAGGATAGAATCCCGAATTTTAACCAACGCAATTTCACCCATTTTTCAGAAATTTTGTTGGAAGGTACTCTAAAGAGCCTGTCGAAAATATCCAGGGAGCTACCCAGAGGACATACCCAGCTGCAGAAGAACCGGCCCCAAAATAATGTCGCTATCAAAATAACTAAAGCGGGCCAGAAAAACAGCGGTACGGAAAGCGTGTCGATAAAATAGAATAAGGGTGCCAGCGGTGAAAATCTTAAATAAAGATCACTCGAAATACCGGTTTCATAGGGGTATCGTGCCCTTATGAAGAGATAGAAAAAAAACAGCAGGAAAATAAGCTGGATGATTCTGCGAGTGCGG
>CBDUVK010000411.1:0-2517 GCA_965370645.1 uncultured bacterium | reverse complement strand
TTTGATCTTCCGCATAGCGGCCACTTCGTGGTAATCTTCAATCTTCCGCATAGCGGCCACCTCGTGCTAATCTTTGATCTTTAATCTTTCATCCTTAATCTTTAGGCTATGCTCAGCTCAACTTCCAGGCATCCCAGATTGTCTTTGAGCTGGTAGACTTCTTCCTAAAATCACCAAAAATAAATTAAAATTTTTTTGGCAGAACTTTCGAGCGTAAATTTTCGAATATACTAACATTATCAGAAAGGAGAATTCATGTCCAATGTAATAAGAACCATGATAATTCTTTGTCTGTTTTTGACTGTTATTGAAGCCCAGAACAGTGTTCCGTTCGACAAATACTTTGAGAATGCCACCCTTCGTATCGATTACAATCACATTGCCGATTCGGAAACGGATATTTTCACAGTTGATAAACTGTATCGCCAGGGTATTTGGGCCGGCAGTAAAAAAAATCTCATCGATCAATTTAACCAGGGTCGATACTACATTAAAATTTTTGATGCTGAAAGTAATAAACTGATCTTTTCAAAGGGATTCGATAGTTATTGCGGTGAATATAAGACTTCCGGACCGGCCAGCAGTGGCATTAAAAGGACCTACCATGAATCGGCCCTCATTCCTTTTCCGAAAAAAGATATTCTATTTAATATCGAAATGCGGGACCGGCAGAACCAACTCCAGCCGTTATTTTCACAGGAAATCATTCCGGACAGTGTTTACGTGATTGAGGGCGAATGGCTGGATAATGTAAAAGTGTATGATGCCCATGTGAGCGGTGAACCGAACAGTAAGGTAGACCTGGCCATTGTGGGTGAAGGTTATACTATAACGGAACAATATAAATTCGTGCAGGATCTGAAACACTTTACCGATATCTTTTTAAACTATGAGCCTTACAAAGCTCACAAAGATAAGTTTAACATCTATGGTGTATTGAGATTTTCTGAAGAAAGTGGTACGGACGAACCGCGCGCCAATATTTACCGAAGTACTGCGGTCAATACCACTTTTAATTCTATGGGTTCGGAACGCTATCTCCTGACGGAAGATAATAAATCACTGCGTGATATTGCGGCTCATGTGCCCTATGATGCTTTACTCATCATGATCAATCACAAGCGCTACGGGGGCGGTGGGATCTACAATTCCTTTCTTACTTTTACCAGCGATAATCAGTGGAAAGACTATGTTTTCGTCCATGAATTCGGACATTCCTTCGCAGGTTTAGCGGATGAATATTATACCTCTTCCACTGCCTATAGTGAATTTTATCCGCAGGGCATTGAACCCACAGAACCCAATATAACAGCATTGTTGGACAAGAAAAATGTAAAATGGAAATCGTTTTTTTCTAAAAAAATCGAAGTCCCTACCCCCTGGGAAAAAGCGGACTTTGATTCAATGGATGTAAAATATCAAAAAATTCGTACTGAAGTAAATGATAAAGTAGCACGCTTGAAAAGAGACCGAGCGCCGCAGGAGGAAATTCAGGCAGCTGAAGCAGAATCTGAAGAACTTTCATTGGTTCATGCGAAACGGATGGATAAATATTTACAGAACAGCAAATTCTTTGGGAAAGTGGGAGTTTTCGAGGGAGCCGGTTACTCATCGAAGGGGCTTTACCGACCCATGATCGATTGCATTATGTTTACCAAGGGTGAAAAACCGTTCTGTAAAGTCTGCGAGAATGCTATTATTCAGGTAATAAAACATTTTTCAGAATAACAGAAAGCGGGAAAATCAGAATCCCCGATTTGGACTGATAGTTAGCAAATTATGTATCGTCCTCTGCTTCCTTGTGATAGTTCCTCAAGCTGGATTTACGCAGAAAATCATATCCGGCGTTATTCAGGACATGGAAAGCGGACAGTCCTTACCAGCCGCAAATATTCAGATTGTAGGAACCCTGAAAGGCACTATCAGTAATGACCAGGGAGTCTATATTCTTAGACTGGACAGTCTCCCCGCCACTATTCTGATCAGCTACATCGGTTATGCCAGTGAAAGACGGACCATCTACGATAGTTCGCCAACTAAACAGAATATTTTTCTTCAACCTATCTCCTACCAGCTTGACCCAATCATCGTAACCGGAGAAGATCCGGCAATCAGAATCATGCGGGAAGTTATTCGTCGCAAACAGGTTTGGAGAGCCGATCTAAATACTTTCCAGGCAGAGGCCTATACCCGCCTGGTTTTGGAAAATGACACCAGTATTACCTCTATTATGGAAAGTATCTCCAGCGCTTTCTGGGATAAAGAGCGAGGAATCCGGGAGGTTATCAAATCCCGGCGGCAGACTTCCAATATGAGTGAAAATGAAAATTTTGCCAGCGTGGGAATTATAACCAATCTCTATGATGATGATATTGAAATTGCCGGATTCAAGCTGATTGGAGTCACTCACCCGGATGCCCTGGATCATTATAATTTCCGCCTGGAAGGACAGCGTCAGCGGGATGACAAGATTGTATATGACATATCAGTCAACCCCAAGAGTAAACTCCAACCTAC
>CBDUVK010000410.1:0-2517 GCA_965370645.1 uncultured bacterium | reverse complement strand
ACCATCAAGGATGACAGTCTGCAGTTTGATCCGAATTTCGGTGGAACCACTGACCTCATAGACTATTTCGATAATGGAGTTAATTTTGTGAATTTCCTGGGGCATGGCGGAGGTGGAATTTGGGCTGATGTAACTTTAATGACTCTGCAGGATGTAGACCGCTTAAATAACAAAGGAATGTACCCTTTTATCACCAGCATGACCTGCTTTACCGGCGCGTTTGATAATCCTGGATCACCCGGATTAGCCCAGCGTTTTCTGCTGGCTTCGGATAGAGGGGCAATCGGTATATTTGCATCTTCCGGTTTAGGTTGGCTGGCAAATGATTACTCGCTGCTGTGGAACGTATTAAAGAATTTTGGCGATGAGAATAATTCAGTAGGAGAAGCAGTTACCTTCGGAAAGATCGATTATTTTGTAAATTCCCAGTATGTCCTCAGCGATACCATAATCCAGGGTTCTCTATGGGGACATAATAGCTTAAAATATGATATGATTTATCAGTATAATCTGATTGGTGATCCGTATATCTTCGTTGGAAGACCACAACGAAATCTGGACATTCAGGTTGATAATGAACTTCCGCTTCCCGGAGATACGCTGCAGGTACAAATTCAAGCACCTTTTACAACAGCCGAGGGATACCTGGAGTTATCCAATGGAAAGAATGAAATAGTTTATCGGGTGCCCTTATTTTATTCAGGAGCACCGGTGAACATGTCTTTGCAAATTCCAGCGGATTTTGTTCGCGGTACAGGTCATGTGAGAGCATACCTGAGTGATAACAGCAGTGATGCCTCTGGTGTGAAACTCATTGGTGTGAATTATTCTTTATTCGATTCAGTAGAAACTGTTCCTGCTCAACCAAATGCGGAAGATAGTGTAAGAATCAGCATGTTGGTCAAGGATAATACAGGTATAACGAATATAAAGGTAATTGCCATTCTGCCCAAAGGAATTGTTCCCTATGATACGGTTCATCTCAACACTGTTCAGGTTGGGCCGGACAGGTATCAGACTATTCGAAAAGTACCCCCAACCCGTTCCCTTTCAACAGTCTACTATTTTATCTATGTGACCAATTCACAGAATCAGCAAAGCCGCATGAATTACAGCTATAGAGTCAATGAAACACGCCCCGATCCTTTTATTTATCCTCAAAGTGCACGCCTCATTGGTGAAGAACAGGTTAAACTGGCGGTTACAGTTGGTAATAATGGAAATGTAAGCGGCCAGAATATTGAGCTAAAAGTTTACCAGGGGTATCAAAATTACCTTTCCAATAATTACTTTGCAAATCAGATGGTGTCGGTTGACGGGAGAGACAGTATTACCTGTAAGTTTAGTTTCCCTTTTCCCCTGGATATAAATTCCTATAAAATTTATGCGGATTTGGACCGTGAGCTACAATCACCTGATTTCAACCGTGATAACAATGTAGACAGCACGGATGTTTTGGTGAACATGTATAACCTCACTCCGACCCTGGGTTCCACTTACCGGAATGTGAGTAATGATACACTGGTTCTGGATCAGATACATACATGTTGGCTTTCTCCGGGAGGTGTCTCACAACCTACTGCCCTGGGACTACAGCTCAAGGAACTCCCGCCACTTTATGAACGCGAAAGACTATTTCCGGTCAATCTTTTATCTGCAAACCAACCACAAATTCTGGAGATCCGCAAGTATTCGGAAAGTGCCCAGCTCCTTTCAGCACTCCATTTAAATTTAAGTGTGGACACTTCCCATATTAAATCAAATGGATTTCAGCTCCAGGATCTTAAATTGTATCGTTTTGATGAGCGAATGAACGATTGGCTACAAGAAGATGCTCTATTTGATACTGTCTCCTCAAAATTGGTAGCTGATCTGACCATTGATGGGCTATATGCACCCTTTATTACTACCGATAAAGAACCCCCGCAAATAAAACTGACGGTTGACGGTCAAAGAATTCGGACCAACTCCCTGGTTTCTCCCAATCCGGTTCTAAACATACTGATTGAAGATGAAAGTGGTATTAATATTAACAGGGAACATATTTTCATTAAAGTTAATGACATAAATTTACCCAGTGAAAAAGTACTGATTCCCGACTCGGTTCAGCAATCGAATGTTTTGGGAATTACCGCCTATCCGGATCTCAGTGTTGGTAAACACAGCTTATCTATTGAGGTAAAGGATGTTAATGGCAATCCGAGCCGGGAGAATTACACTTTACAGGTAAGTGAAGAATTTGATCTCCACGTTTACGGTAATTACCCCAATCCTTTTTCTGAGCAAACGATTTTTTCTTATTTCATAACCAATACCGGCCAAATTATCGATGAACTCGAGATTCGCATTTTTACGGTTTCCGGGCGATTGATTAAGCGAATTAATTCGGATAATAATACGAGTGTACCTGGAAATGATCCCCGTCTGGTCGGTTATAATGAATTGATTTGGGATGGCAGGGATGATGCTGGGAATGAAGTAGCAAATGGCGTCTATTTTGCGTTGGTAAAAGCACGC
>CBDUVK010000409.1:0-2525 GCA_965370645.1 uncultured bacterium | reverse complement strand
ATTTATTCATATCTTAAGGCGTCTATAACATTCTCGTTAGCGGCCCTAATAGCCGGATAGATGCCGGCAATAATTCCTATTCCCGCACAGATTATAAAACTGTATATGATCCAGTTCACCGGCAGAATAAGAGGAGAGTCCAGATAGAATCGATTAAAGAGAGTACTGCCAACAATGCCAAATATACCTCCGAATACCGCCAGAGTAGCTGCCTCGGTTAAAAATTGAATTAAAATGTTGCTTTTTCTCGCCCCTACTGCCCGGCGGATACCGATTTCTCCGGTTCTTTCCGTGACAGACACCAACATTACATTGGCAATGCCAATACCGCCGACGACCAACGAAATCAGGGCTATCATAACAATGAATTTTGCAATTTCCTTATTGGTGTCCTGAATAGTGGAAAGGTACAGATCCTGCCGTCTGACTCTAAAATCGTTATCCTGTTCCGGTCTCAGGCGGTGATTTCTTCTCAAAATCATCTCTATATCAAATAGCGCTTCGTCAAAATCATTTGCAAAGCTCAATTGCGCCAAAATGCTGGAAAGGTGGTCCACCCCGAATAAACGTTCTTGTGCAGAAGTCAGAGGAACAAATACCTGATCGTCCGGACTTGACCAACTCTCACCCTTGGTTGCCAATAAACCGATTACCTCAAATCGCTTTGAATTGATATAAACGGATTCGCCAATCGGATTTTTATTGACGAACAGATTCTCATACACAGTTGCGCCCAGTACACAGACCCTGGAACGATACTTAAGTTCTTCCTCATTAAAAAAGCGGCCTTCAATAACTTTCTCGTTATTGACAAAAATGAACTCCGGTATCGTACCGGTCACTCTGGTATTCCAGTTCTTATCCAGAAATTCCATGTTCCCGGCACCAGAATAAGTGGGAACCACTCGCGTTATTACCTCCGAATTATTTAAAATTTCGCGAGCATCAGCCCATTTCAGATTAACCACTCTGGCGCTGGTACGCACCCCATGCCTATGCGAATAACCAGGCCTGATTAAAAGGACATTGGATCCCAGGGATTCCAGCCGCTCTTTTATTCTTTTTTGCGTTAATTCACCCAGTACAACCACGTATAAAACCGCCCCGATTCCAATGGCAATCCCAACTAGGGTTAATATTGATCGCAACTTATTGGCTTTAAGACTCTCTATTGCCACAAGCAAGGTTTCCAATATTACCAACGTTTTTCCTCCTTAACGGCTTGTTGTCCCAAAACTTCGGCTTCTCCTAATTCTTTCTTCTCGTTGGTCATTTTCATCTTTTAATCTTGATATCATGGCAATACCGATAATATCCCCCTCCTGCAAGCCGGATATAACTTCGGCATTTTTAAAATCCGATAACCCGACTTCTACCGGATGCGGCTTGAATTTGCCTTCTTTCTTCAACAACACCCGGTATGTATTTTTCTTTTCCATTGGCTGCAACGCCATGGCCGGAACCAATAAAATGCTGTCTTTTCTCACGATGGTAATTTCAATGGTGGTATTCATACCGGATTTGAGTTTTCCTTCCAGATTTTCCACCCCAACAATCACATCAAACAAGGTGACGTTTTGCTCAATGCGCGCCTCCGGTGAGATTCTATCAATCTTTCCCTTAAACAACAAATCGGGATAGGCTTCAGCAGTCACCATTACTGATTGACTTTCCCCAACTTTTCCCACATCAATTTCATCGATTCCTGCTTCAATATACACCGACTGCATATCGGCAATATCCACAATGGGAGTTCCTCCGCTCACATTGCTCACACCTGAGGCAATAATTTGACCTTTTTCAACATATTTTTGTAAAATAATACCGTCGATGGGGGCACGTACAATAGATTCGCTCAGTCTTTCCTTTGCTCTTTCCAGTGTGGTCTCAGCCTGAATTAATTTGCCATTCGCCACTGCCAGGCTCAGCTCAATCTGATCTCTTTCTTCTTCTGAAATAAGATTTTGATTAAACAGTTTATTGCGGCGCTCAAAAGATTTCTGGGCCTGCTTCAGTTCCGCTTTGGCAATATCATAATTTGCCTGTGCCTGACCAAATTCGGCCAGCTCATCTTTCTGATCCAATCTGGCAATTAAATCTCCTTTTTTGATGAAATCTCCTTCTTCTACCGGTAAATCTTCAATAATGCCACTGGCTTTAGATTTGATTTCAATGCGATCGATAGGCTTAACAACGCCATTGGCGGTCACAATGACCAGAAAGGTGCCACGCTGTACGGTAACCTCTTTAAATTTTGGTGAATTATTGTCGGAATTTCCCAATTTACAACCTAGATGAAAAACCGAGATTAACATCATTAATGCCATATAGACTAAATATAAAATGAGCGGCGATCTTGCGGAATGCATCTTTAATCCTTTCCTCAACAAATAAAGGTTTCCTTAAGCAATATAACAACAAAAATAGTGGACCAGAAAGTTTACATGAATATTAGACAAATTTCATCTCATATTATCTCATATTTATTCAGATTCCTCTGAAAAATCGAAAAATAACATTTAAAT
>CBDUVK010000408.1:0-2526 GCA_965370645.1 uncultured bacterium | reverse complement strand
TCATCGTTAATATCGCGAATCAAATCCGGTGTTCCTCGTTCCTGCGCCTTACTAATTATCTCGATTAATCGTTCTTCACCAAAGAAAGATACCTTTTCGGGATCAGTTATTTGCTCATCAACATATACAGATGCCTCAACCAAGCCATCTGTGTATAGAAATAAAGCATCTCCCTTCCCTAAACGTACGACCTTACTCTTCACGGTTTTCTCAAAAAGAGTTCCTTCACGCTCCAGGCCAATGCCCAAACCTGGTATCTGTATCTCTTTTACTAGTCCACTGCCTTTCCCGGAAATCAAAATGGGATGATTGTGTCCCGCACGCAAAATGGTTATCTGATTTTTTTTGGTATCCAATACGCCTATGACCGTGGTTACAAATATCTGTTTATCGATCATAGGATCTGAAAAATAGCGGTTCCAACGCAAAAGTATTTCTCGTGGATTGTCGGTGAACTGACAGGCGAAACGAAGCAAGCTAATACATTGAGCCATATAAAAAGCTGCTGAAGTTCCTTTGCCTGAAACGTCCCCGATGACAAACAGAAATTTGCCGGCACTGAGCGGTATCATATCATAAAAGTCACCGCCTACCTCAGTTGCCGTGTTAATACGAGCTGTGATTTGATAGTTTTTTATCTGAGGCAGGGTTTTTGGCAGGAGTCCTAACTGTACCTCGCGGGCAATACGTAACTCATGTTCAAGGCGATCTTTATCCCGGAGTTCAGAGATGTTTTTCTGCAATTCACTTCCCATTCGATTAAAGCGATCTGCCAGCTCCACGAATTCATCTTCTCCCTCCATTTTGATCCTGTAATTTAAATTTCCGCCAGATACTTGTCGGATTCCCAGGGTCAATTGATTAAATTTCTGGATGATTCTTTGGGTGATCTGGTTACCGAATTTAATAACCCTCTGGATTATAAGTAGGTTGATTAAAACATAAATAATAAACCAGAATAGTATTTGCTTCATCAACGGGGAACCGAAAAAACTCCAGCTTAAAAATATTACAGCATCGAAAGCATAGTAACCGATTTGCTGAAGGCGAGAATTATAAAGCGAGGAATACAATCTTCCCGCAGTGAATATTTCCTGATTAAAAATTTTTATCCTGCTTCGGGAGGAATCTTTATCCTGATTTTGAGTCTTCAGCCGGACGTCAGTTTTCAGGATATGATCTGATTTATACGGAATCATGGCAAACGGAAATGTGTTCAACTCTCTGTATTTTTGTTCACCCTGCCATATTCTCACCTTATAGAAATTTGAGTCCCAATTTTGAATTGTAAATGGATAAGCCAGTAGTCCATTTGCAAGAAAATAAGACAAACCTCTGTTTAACTCTTCCAGTAAAGTTGAATCAATCTGAACAAAATGATATTGATACAAGGTATCTTGTTCCGGTCTGTAGATAATAAAAAATGATGCATTCGAACCATCTTGATCATCAATTTGGGGCAGCTTTAAAACCCCAAAATTTGGAAGCATTTTTGCTGGCATAACAGGCGAGTGACCGGGAATAATTAGCGGAGGAATTGGTTTATCCGGCTCAATTTTATATGTTATCTGACCCGCGGCGTAGGTTCGTGAAGTGTTATTTTCCAAATAGCCTAAAAGTGCATTTTTTAGATTCTCCGCCTGCCAGCTGGAAATGAAGAAGTAAAATACCAGCACCAGAATAATCAACTGAATAAATTGGGGGATACTGGATTGCAACCAGCCTGCAATCTGAAATTTTCGCTTTAAACTGGCATGGTGATAAACCAAAACGAAAGGAATCTTTAATAATACTGCGAGAAGATATAGTTTGAAAAAATGAGATAAAATTTTTGGCAAATAATACCAGACTAAACTCTTGGCAGTGAAATCGAGTGAATTAAGAGTCGGAATGGTGGAAAAGCTAAAATATAGTAAAAAGATGATAAACAAATAGAGCCAGTTTTCGGCCTTTGTTAATATTTCAACCCAAGAAGTATAGCGGAATAAGATGAGTAGTAAGATGATTTGAAAAAGTTGCCAGAATATCTGATCGGAGAGTCGCAATAAGGAAACACTCGCATAAATAAGGGCCATGAATAAAATGAAGTGGCTTGTCTTTTGTCTCTTTCCTTGCGTTAAGGTAAAGTTCAATAAAAGGATTAAGAATGAGAGTAAAATGATTTGCAGTAGTGTTGGCGCAATCCCCGGTAGTGAACCCAGGTTTTGAAATGAAACCTCAGTATCTAAAATGACTGATAACCATGAATATTCAACAGTACCAAGTATGAAATATCCGATGATCCAGATCTCTTCCGGTACATGTAGTTTACGGCTAAGCGTATTGCTGAATTGATGCCAGAAATAAATAAGGATTAGTAAGAGCGGTATGGAATTGACAAATCCCGTTCCCCAGGAAAAACAAAAGAAACTAAATATGAGTAGCCAGCCCAGGAGATAAAAAAGTTGTTGGGGTTCATAG
The DNA here is from genome assembly GCA_965370645.1 of uncultured bacterium. Classification (GTDB taxonomy): domain Bacteria; phylum Calditrichota; class Calditrichia; order RBG-13-44-9; family RBG-13-44-9; genus RQOF01. Next base: position 66 of record CBDUVK010000408.1, on the reverse strand, counting down.
CTGCGAGGATCCTTGATATTATTCCAGAATTCCATGAGGCGGATCTGTGATCTGAACTTGTAAATT
>CBDUVK010000407.1:0-2552 GCA_965370645.1 uncultured bacterium | reverse complement strand
GCCTGGTTCCTTGGAAGAACCGGTCAGCGATTTCTGCGAACTAAATATGACCGTTTTCGCTATGATTACCGGTTAGCGGCTAATGAGATGTCTCAGGTTTTCAATTCTAATTTAGATATGTATGACCTGGCCCGTGAAATCGCCAGTAAATTAGCCATGCTAATGCACCTCAAGCGCACGGGGGTTTTGTTTTTCCGCGATCAAGCCCAATGTTGTTGTCAGGAATTCTACGGTTTCGATGGAACCGCCTGGACGGAATATTGTCTCAGTGCCCAGGATGATATCATCATGGCGATAAGGCCTTTTGCATCCCCGGTGGAAATTCGCAAATTACCCGAAAATTTAAAGAATGAATTCGAAAAACAGGAATTTAAACATCTTGTCCCTATTCGTTCCAAAGAACAGCTGGTCGGTCTAATATTGGTGGGGGAAAAAATGGCTGAGTCCGCATTCCAGCGGGATGATTATGAGTTTTTGAGCGCAGTGGCGGGTCAAGCATCAGTTTCCATTGAAAATGCTTTTCTGTATGAACAACTCCGCGAGCAGGAGCGCCTGAAACAGGAATTGAAAATTGCCCGACACATTCAAATATCCTCCTTACCCCAAAAGACTCCCAAAATTGCCGGCTTGGATATCCATGCCATTTCTCAGCCCGCCAGTGAGGTAGGGGGAGATTTTTACGATTACCTGAACGGCAGCAATGACGAACTCATGGTTGTTGTCGGTGATGTCAGTGGAAAGGGGACCTCGGCAGCACTGTATATGTCTAAAATTCAGGGTATTTTTAGATCCCTGCACACTTTCAACCTCGCCCCGCGTGAACTGTTCTTAAGAGCCAACCAAATATTATTTGCTGATTTAGAAAAAAGTTTCTTTGTGACCGGGCTGGGACTCAAGTTTTTCCCCGCTCAGAAGAAAACCATAGTGGCCCGCGCCGGACATCTTCCCCTTCTCCATTATCAGTCGAAAAGACAGTCGGTGTCCTTAATACAAAGTGGAGGATTAGGTTTTGGACTGGAGAACTCTGATATATTTAAAAATAATTTAGAGGAATCCTGTTTTACATATCAGAAAGGTGATATCTTTTTACTTGCCACAGACGGTATTACAGAAACCTTTAATAGTTCTTATGAGGAATTTGGCGAGATTCGTTTAATGGAAACTCTGAAAGAATCTGCCGACCAGAGTGCCCGCAAAATTTGCGACTATATTATGGATCAACTGGAAAAATACCGGGGCGAGACAGATCCCCATGATGATTCCACCATGGTGGTAATTAAGGTAATTGATTAAGCATTATCAGGATTTTATGTGCTGAAAAAGTAGAATCATGAGCCTGGTTAAGTTTTCCAGGCGAGCATCTATATTCAGGTTTTTAGCTGCTACCTGCATATCAATAATATCCTGTAACTGTTTGACTTTAAGATATATATTCTCCAGCAACCTTTCTGTGGACCAGCCGATATATTTTTTGAATTGCGGAACATCACGAGTGGTCTTTTCCTTAAGAGATGAACGTTTGATCGATTTAAAATTAAATCCGGCATCCGCAGCTGCAATATAATTTTTACATTGCAGTCTTGGAATCACTCTATCCGGGGGCAGCTGATTTTTTCTTGACAAAAGAAGTAAATTCAGATTTTCCTTAAGCTCGCGTAAAACAGCCCGCTTATGCCCTTTAGCATTCTTCAGAACAGCATTCATACTCTTAACCATCTTTTCCGAGGTCGTCAGTGCCTGAAATGCAGTGATAAAATCCATCGTGATTAGTCCCTTTTTTAAACGATATCAGAAAACAACTGTCTACCTTACTCAAAATTCCGCGTATCATATTACAAAAATATTCATTATTTTTCTACTAACTTTTATGGACGACACAATGGAGTGGACCAGATGGATAAAAATCGCCGTTTTCTGATTTTTCTCGACGGTATTATCAATCTTTTGATTGGACTTATCCTGCTTCTTTTTCCCTGGGGTATGGGAAGCTGGTTGGGATTACCGGTCTCGAACACCTTTTTTTACCCAACCCTGCTTGGCGCTGTAATTTTCGGTATAGGTCTGGCACTGATGTTAGAATGGAAGGGGCCAGGTGAAAAATATCGGGGTCTGGGACTGGGAGGGGCTATTATGATCAATTTCATTGGGGGAGGAGTTCTTTTGCTGTGGCTGCTGCTGGTTCCTCTTCAGCTTCCCCTGCGGGGAATGATTATATTATGGGTTGTTGCGCTGGCGGTTCTGATTGTCGGTTTAATTGAGTTCATATCCTGGTTCCTGCACCGCTCGTGATCTCGACGATTATCATCGATTCTACTTTTTTTGTTCCAATAACCAGCGGTAGAGTTCCGGATTATTATAGGTTTCAGTCCAGGAGTCATGCTGCGCATCAGGATAGATGGTAAATTTGACGTTTCCCCCACATTCTCTCAAGGCCCGAACCAAATCTTCGGTTTTCTGAATCGGGACAACTTTATCTCTTACACCATGGAATGTCCAAACCGGGATATTTTTCAGAGCGCAGACCTCATCGGGATCTCCTCGTCCACAGATGG
>CBDUVK010000406.1:0-2569 GCA_965370645.1 uncultured bacterium | reverse complement strand
GGAATTCGGATTTTGGAGTAAAACTATCACCCTGAAATAGATTGATAGATTAATCGAAAAGCATTAGTGACTATTCTAGAGTTACCAGTTCGCAGTTTGCAGTAAGCAATCTAATTTTTTACCAACTGTTTTCTTTTATCTTTTGTCTTTAATCTTTAATCTTCCGCATTGCGGTCACTTCGTGGTAATCTTTAATCTTATTCTGCCAACTGCCAACTGCTTATCTTTCCTTTTGCCCTTTTCCCTTTAGCCTCCCTCTTCATAAGAATTGCTTGGACTCCCATCAAGTTTTAGATAAGTTTGTGTTTTGTGAAAATTAAATTGAAATTATTTGAGTTCACTTTCCCTGAAGATGAAGAATGATCCTACAGTAATCTTAGGTATATCGGCCTTTTATCATGATAGTGCAGCCTGCTTAGTCCGGGATGGAAAAATTATTGCTGCAGCCCAGGAGGAACGGTTTACGCGAAAGAAACACGATTTTAATTTTCCGCATCATGCGATTGAATATTGCCTGAAAAAAGGAAACATAACAGGTAAAGATTTAGATTATGTGGCTTTTTATGACAAACCATTCATTAAGTTTGAAAGGCTTCTGTTAACCTACCTTGCCTATGCACCCAGGGGATTACGATCGTTCTTAATGGCTATGCCCCTGTGGTTAAAGCAAAAACTGTGGATAAAGGATTTTATTCATGATTCCCTCAATTTTGGTGGCAAAATAATTTTCCCGGAACATCACGAATCTCACGCTGCCTCTGCTTTTTATCCCTCGCCTTTTCAGGAGGCTGCCATCTTAACCATGGATGGCGTGGGTGAATGGACCACTTCAAGTTATGGTATTGGAAATGGAAATGAATTTGAGCTTTGGGGTGAACTGCATTTTCCTCATTCCATCGGTTTGCTATATTCTGCTTTCACTTATTTTACCGGATTTAAAGTGAACTCGGGTGAATATAAACTGATGGGATTGTCACCCTATGGAGAACCGAAATATGTTAATTTAATTTTCAATGAACTAATCGATCTGAAAGAAGATGGTTCCTTTAGGATGAATATGAAGTATTTTAATTACTGTGCCGGTCTTACAATGACTAATAAAAAGTTTGCACATTTGTTTGGTGGTCCATCCAGGAAACCAGAATCAAAAATAACTCAGAGAGAAATGGATATCGCTTGCTCTATCCAGGAAGTGACTGAGGAAATTATGTTGCGTATGACACGGCATGTCTATAAAGAAACAAATATGAAAAATCTAGTTTTGGCCGGTGGTGTTGCCCTGAATTGTGTAGGAAATGGGAGAATTTTGCGTGAGGGACCATTCGATGATATCTGGATCCAACCGGCCGCCGGGGATGCGGGTGGTGCTCTGGGGGCAGCTCTGTATGTGTGGTTCCGCTATTTGGGCAACAGGAGGAAAGTTTCCGGTAAATCAGATATCCAAATGGGTTCCTATCTGGGACCGGATTTCTCTAACGAGGAGATTGAAAGATACCTGGAATGTGAGGGGATTTCCTATACCAGACTGTCAGAACAGGAGTTGACCGAAAAAATAGCAGGATTAATTGCGGCTGAGAAAGTAATCGGGTGGTTTCAGGGGCGAATGGAATTTGGTCCCAGAGCACTAGGATGTCGCAGTATCATCGGCGATGCACGTTCCCTGGAAATGCAATCTATGATGAACCGCAAAATTAAATTCCGGGAAAGCTTTCGACCCTTTGCCCCTACTATATTAAAAGAACAAGTCTCAAATTTTTTTGAGATTGACCGGGAAAGTCCCTATATGCTTCTGGTTGCCCCGGTCAATAGAAAATTATGGAAAGATATATCTGAGGATGGTGTCAAAGGATTTGATTTACTACGAGTCGTTCGTTCTGAAATCCCCGCTGTAACACATGTAGATTATTCCGCCCGGATTCAGACAGTGGATAAGAATGTAAATCCCAGATTTTACGCAATCATAGAAAAATTTTATGAAAAGACTGGTTGCCCCGTCATCATTAATACCTCTTTCAATGTAAGGGGTGAACCGATCGTTTGTACACCCCTGGATGCATATCTCTGCTTTATGCGAACTAAGATGGATTATTTGGTGTTAGGAAATTATTTATTGGACAAGAACGAGATGGAAGCCTTAGAACATGATATCGACTGGGAAAAGGAATATGAATTGGATTAGAGGTGAATCTTGATGATAAAGAATGAAATCCGAGAGGTCTTTTCCAAAGGAAACATAAAAGAATACCGGAAATTTGGGATTACTATGAGTATTATCTTCGGTTTAATCTCCGCATTTCTGTTTTGGAAAACCAAAGTCAGTGCTCCATATATTTTAGTAGTATGTATAGGATTCGTGCTATTCGGATTGTTCGTCCCTAAAGCTTTGAAATTTATTTATTTGGTTTGGATGGGTTTTGCAGTGGTTATGGGTTTCGTCATGTCCCGATTGATTCTATCCCTGCTGTTTTTTATCCTTTTTACTCCGGTGGGTATTGTAACCCGTCTACTGAGGAAAGATTTGCTAAAGGAAAATTGGGAAACAAATGCCAGAAGTTACTGGGTCACACGG
>CBDUVK010000405.1:0-2582 GCA_965370645.1 uncultured bacterium | reverse complement strand
AACGGTCATATTTAGTTCGCAGAAATCGCTGACCGGTTCTTCCAAGGAACCAGGCAGAGAGAAGCAAACCCCCACTTACTACCATGAATAGCATGCGATCCTGGGTTCTTGATTGTTGTTCGGAGACAGTCTCATCAGTCACCTCGATGAAATTGGTGCTCAAGCGTATATGAGGAAATTGAGTCATTTTAGAAGATATTAACAGGACTAAATATCCGCTTAATAATACAACAAGCAGGATCCAGGAGCTCGATATCAAAGAATATTGAATATTACGGCGCACCCGAATCTTGATATCCATTAATGAATATTTACCGATGGTGTACATATACGCCGCGGGCATACCCAACAGAAGCAAACCCACAAAACCGGAATCGATGATATTTAGGGATATCAGGACAAATATAACGATACTAAAGACGCCGGTAGTCAGACCGGTATACATTACGATCCGATTCATCTCACGATATTCAGAGCTAACGATCTTCCGGGTTCTTATTGTGCTATAGATGCCATAAATAAATAATATGATAATGAAAATAGCAGGAGATTTGTTCTGTAGAAATCCACTAACGTTAGGCCAGATATCGAGGAAGTGTATAGCAGTTAAGAAAAAGGTACTCAAAATAAAGAATACTGTCATGAGATTGAAAATTCTCTTCCGTTGCCGTAATTTTGGAACGGATTCTATTTCAATTGGAAAATAATAGGCGGCATTAAACCAAAGAGTAGTGCCTATAAATAGGGAGCTATATATTAGGAGAAATCGAATTCCTCCCTGGAAGGTCCAATATATGAAGGCAGTATTAAAAACTATTGCAAAGAAATAACCCATGAGCATACCGGTAATACCAAGCATGCGAGCTCCCTTATATTGAGGGCGAAACCAGGCCAGCAACAATCCTAAAATTATATAGACAATCCCGCAGATCAACAGCAGGATGCGGGATGACCGGAACCCTGCGATGGCCATTTTCACATGCAGAATTTGAGGTTCATCCTGACGAAAAATATTGTAGTCAATGGATTTGTCATGTTGGGCCTGTCTCATAATGAAATCGGCTTCCAGTGAATTTTGAAAACCTTGCCCATCAATTTGGTAGATCAGGTCTCCTGTTTGCATGCCGGCGCGGTCCGAGGCCCCATCTTTTAGCACCAGGATAACCCGCACTGCAGGAGGGATCTCCTGAATAAAGGAATCGGGGATACTTTTTCTTAGGATAGAGACTTTCAGAGATTTATTTAAGCGCGGGCGCATGACTTCTATCAAAACCAGAGAATCCTGGTGTATTGAGCGTAGTAATTCCATAGTTTCAACAATGGTCTCTACCCTCTTGCCATTTAATTCAAATAACAGATCCCCCTTTTCCACTCCAGGTTCTTGCTCCTGTTGCAGGGATGGAATATTTCTTATAACCATTAATCTTGATGGGATGTTGGTAAATAAATTTTCATCAGTTGGACTTTTTGCAAACTCATAAAAATTGAATAACGATAATCCGATGAGAATAATAGCGAGTAATAAACTACAAATACGAAATATCCTGGGGTCTTTAAAAAATTCAATCATAAATGGTTGTAGCCTTGTTGGTTACCTGGAAATATAGGAATATATACTGGGGAGTCAAACAATTGTTGCTTGAAAGGATAAACTATTAATTTTTGATCAGGAAAATAAAAACAAATAGTTCTGATGGTTTTTATTTAATTTATGTGGGACATTCCCAATCAGATAATCTCGCCTTTTGTCAGATTTCTTTAGCAGAGATTACTGCAAGGTAAGCATCCAAAGAACTGTAAGTAAAACACCCAATGCCAGAATCCAAAGACTGAAAAGGATGAGGCCCTGTCGAAAGGTATTCATGAATCCTCTCCTGAGCTTGGTTTTCATCTACAATCGGCCTGGAGCTTATAAGCTTGAGATAATAATGCTGGAAATTTTAAATTCTATTTGTTGATTTGTCTTTGTTATTAAAACATCTAAATTTATTTGGTGTTTGGTTTTAAAAATGCGGGGATAATATGATTCGAGAACTCGTTCTAAGAAATCGAAGTTACCGCCGTTTTGATTCCGGCGTATCCGTCACAGAAAACATTTTGTTGGAGTTGGTTGATTTAGCGCGACTTTCTCCTTCCGGGGCAAACAGACAACCTTTGAAATATTATTTATCCACAAAGCCGGAAATAAATGAACGTATTTTTCCCTGTTTAGCATGGGCAGCGTATCTAAAAGAATGGCCGGGACCCATGGAAGGAGAAAGACCGGGCGCTTATATTGTCATCCTGGGGGATAAAAGGATAAGTGCATCCTTTGGGTGTGATCATGGGATTGCGGCGCAGAGTATCCTGCTGGGGGCCATAGAAAAAGGTCTGGGGGGGTGTATGATTGCTTCAATCGACAGGAAAGGATTGAAAAGAACTTTAAACATTTCGGAGAGCCTGGAAATTTTGCTGGTAATTGCGTTAGGTAAACCGGTGGAAACGGTGGTATTGGAGACCGTTAATGCAGGGGGGGATATTAAATATTGGCGGGATGAACAGGAACAGCACCATGTGCCTAAACGTCCCCTCAAGGATCTTAT
>CBDUVK010000404.1:0-2583 GCA_965370645.1 uncultured bacterium | reverse complement strand
CCTATGATGTGTTTGCTGAGGTCTGGCTTAAAAATAGTGTTGACAAAGGCTCTGTGGGAATCATGGCATTCACTGAAAGCTGTTCAGCTTATGAAACCGACACCCTGGCACGCGGCATGTTACGAGCTCTCTTATCTGATACTATTCCGGCCTTCGGAAATATCATTGATCATGGCCGCTTACATATGTTTCAGAGTTTCGGCCTGGGCTGTAGTCCGGCTATGTACCAGTCATTATTGGTTGGGGAACCGGAGCTTCAGGTGTGGACAAAAACACCTCAGAATCTTCTTACTACTATACCTGCGAGCGCTTTTTTCAATAGCCCGATTCCTGTTCAGGTCAGTGATTTGGGAGGCCCGGTAGAAGGCGCGCTGGTTTGTTACTGGGACAGTCTTGGCAACTATCAGCGTCTGTATACCGATCAATCCGGTTCAGTCTCTCTCAATCCCGGTATTTCCAGTACGGTTTCCGGTAAAATTACGGTTAGCGGACACAATTATGTACCGGTCCAGTCCACCATTGAGATCATACCTCCCAATGGACCTTACGTTTTGGTGAGGGATCTGATTCCGGTGGACACCCTGAGCAACCATAACCAGATTATCGAAGCCGGTGAACAATTCTTCTTCCAGCTTTTCCTGGAAAATATTGGTATCGATCCGGCGGAAAATATCATAGTAAGTGTCTCCTCAACTGATACAAACATTACAATTATGAAAGATACGTCTGCCATTGGTTCACTCTCTCCTGCCGGAACCGTGACTGCCGGAAGCTTTGAGGCACAGGTAGATAGCAGCTGTCCACATTTATATACTATTCCGATAGATCTGGAAATAACCGCCAATGGGGGTCATTTATGGCAGCAGGGCCATTGGATGTTGGTTCGAAAAGGTGCTTCAATCCGTATCGCTATGGATACCTTATATTTCCCGGACACCTATCTGAATTTTACCTCTGAGATAGAAGTACAGGTGGAAAACGTGGGTCCCGACACGTTGTGGGTGCATGAAATTCTTCCGGACATCCCACAGATAATGGTCTCCACGGGCAATTTGTTAATTTCTCCGGGAAATAGCCTGCCTGTAACCGTCAGTTTTACACCGGATTCTGTTAAATCTTACACTGCTAGCATTCTTATGAATAATAGCGATCCGATAAACTTTCAAAAAACTCTAATGATAGAGGGCGCCGGGATTTTTGCACCGGACATTGAAGTGGGGGATAGTTTGCACATTTATGCAGCGGCTAACGATTCTCTGGTTAAGCAGTTAAAGATTTCCAACGTGGGACCAGGAAATTTGCAGTTTTCTGCCCAGATTATCGGTTTTCGTCCCGGATCTTCTCCACCGGAGGGGTCAGGAGGCGCAGATACCTATGGACACATCTGGGTGGACAGCGACGAGCCCAGCGGGCCGCTATTCGATTGGCTGGATATCAGTGGCAGCGGAAATGTTCTGTCCCTGACCGGGAATAATGCGATTTCTAATCAGGTCCCGTTGGGATTCAATTTTTCCTTTTATGGAGTAGATTACCAGAATCTCCGGATATGCAGTAATGGTTGGCTTAGTTTCAGCACCTTTTCGGTTACTTATAACAATCTGGAATTACCGGATCCGATGGCACCACGAAATTTAATTGCGCCACTCTGGGATGATCTGATGATGGCTCCTAATTCTAAAGTCTTCACCGAAAATTTGGGAAATAAATTTGTCATCATGTTTAGCGACATGGTCCGCATAACCGGAGAAGGCCCATATTCTTTTGAGGCAATTTTATATGACAATGGGAATATGCTCTTGCAATACCTGAATTTGAACCAGCCGCTGCACGAATACACGGTAGGAATTCAAAATAATGATGCCACGGATGGATTAACCATTGCCCACAATGAATTCTATCTCAAAGATAGTTTGGCTGTATTGATTAGTAGACACAGCTGGCTTTCGGTTGAACCTGCCGGTGGAATGATCGCTTCAAATAATTTTGTGGATCTGCAACTCACTATTCGAACCAGCAACTTTCCTTTTGGAGAATTTTATGCTGCCGTACAAATTGAAAGCAACGACCCGGATGAAAGCCTGGTTGTAGTTCCGATACATCTTACTGTCGGTGTGACCGGCCTGGAATCAATCGCTTTAAATAATTTACCTTCTGCAATCCAGCTGTCTCCTAATTACCCCAATCCTTTTAATCCCAGCACGACGATAGGTTACGCACTTCCGGTGGATATGACCGTGGAATTGGTGGTCTACAATATGTTGGGTCAAAAACTAAAGGTACTTTATTCCGGGATTCAAAAGGCAGGATATCACAGTGTACAGTGGGATGGAACCAATGAATACGGTTCATCCATGGCCTCGGGAATTTACATTTATCGATTAAAGACGGATGAAAACAACCTGATTAGGAAAATGATTCTGATGAAATGATATGCCAGAGGGGTAAGGGGTATAAAGAATAAGATTTTTAGTGTAGGATAATAGTTGCTTGATTCTTGATCCTGTCAGCACGATGCAGACAGGGATACCTGTTACTCGGTGCTCGTTTCTAGTTGCTAGTAACTGGTTCCTAAATCCTTTAGTT
>CBDUVK010000403.1:0-2586 GCA_965370645.1 uncultured bacterium | reverse complement strand
GCCCAGCGATCTTGAAGAGTTTTTCAAGCTAGTAGAGCAATTTGATGAATAGAATGTAAATCATATTTGAAAAAGACGGTATTCGTTGCTCGTTACTCGTTGCTCGTTACTCGTTGCTCGACAAAACCTGGATAATCTGCCGAGAACCGAGAGCCGAGAGCCTAGAACCGAGAACCAATAAACAAGATAAATATTGAGGACTGTTTATGCTACAAGTCATTCGCAAAAAATTATTTACTGGTGCCCTGGCTGGTCTGGTTACCGGAATTCTGGTCTGGTTATTAACCCAATATGTTTTTGATCAGTTTTTTTTCCGGATTGAATCCCAGACATATGATTGGCGCTTACGGCGGGTGGTAGAACCTCCCAAAAATCCCCTCGAAGATATTGTCATTATTGATGTGGACGAGCGAAGCATTCAAAAATTGGGAAGTTTTTATCATTGGCCGCGGGAATACTGGATTAAGCTTCTCGGTTATCTGAGCAATGCTGAAGTGAAAATAGTTGGTCTGGATTTTATATTCGATCCGAATCCCCGCCATCCGGAAGATGACCGTGCTTTTCAAAAAGCAATTACCGATGCCGGAAAGGTCTGCCTGGCATTTTATTTTTCGCCCGCAGATGCGAACAACTATCGTGCTCCGATGGTGAACGAACCGGAAAACCTGGACTATCAAAAATTAATTTTGGAAGTTCCGGATGAATTATTCGCTAAAATACTCTCCCAGGACCGGTTTGAACCCACCTATCCCGGTTTTATAAATTCAAGTCTTACCTCTGGTTTTGTTACCATGTTTCCCGATCCGGATGGTATACTGCGCCGGATTCCTCTTTTGACCCGTTTTAATCAACATGTCTATGCCTCTTTCTCCCTGCAAATCGCTATGAGGCTAAAGCAGATCGAACAAATTTCATATGATGAACAAAATTCCGAGTTGCTGTTGGTAGACCAGGCGGGTCAAACCGTTAGGATTCCTATCGATCGTTTCGGTCAGATGTTAATTGACTATAAAGGTCCTTTTCAATCATTTCGCTATATCTCTTTTTATGATGTCTTGATGGGATTTGTGCAAACGGATTTCTTTAATGATAAGACGGTGCTGGTGGGATCCTCCCTCACCGCCCTTTTTGACCTTAGAAGCACGCCATTGCAAGCCGTATTTCCCGGGGTAGAAGTTCATGCCAATATTATTCATCAAATTGTTAACGAGAAGTTTATTCAGCAATTAAGCGCCTGGCAAATTTTCTTAATGATCGTTTTGTTTGGTACTTTAACGGGAATGATTTTGATTTTTCCCCGTCCTATCGGCAGCATTGTCATTACCGTATTCTTTGTAATTTTTACTTTATTTGCAGGTCTTATCATTCTGGAGCAGTTCGCATTATGGTTACCGGTCATCCCATTATTGCTTTCTGTGATCATCGCTTTTGCAATTACCTATGTGTATCGTTATCTGTTTGAAGAGCGGGATAAAAGACAAATTCGAAAGATCTTTTCTCATTATGTTTCCACCTCGGTGGTGGATGAACTGCTCAAAGATCCCGAGAAAGTTAAATTGGGAGGCGAGAAAAAGTTCTGTACTGTTCTATTCTCGGATATTGTGGGATTTACCACCATGGCCGAATCCATGGAGCCGGTAAAACTGGTGCACTTGTTGAATGATTATCTGACCAGCATGACCAATGTTATTCTTAAGCATAAGGGTATGCTCGATAAGTATGAAGGGGATGCCATTATGGCGGTATTCGGTGCCCCGGTCGAAATTGCTGAAAGTCCGGAACTGGCCTGTTATGCGGCCCTGGAGATGCAGAAACAGTTAGAAATGCTGAGGCAGTTTTGGAAGAAGACCGGCAGACCTCCTATTGAAATGCGTATTGGAATCAATTCAGGTGACATGATTGTCGGTAACATGGGATCGGTAACTCGTTTTGATTATACCGTGGTAGGAGATGCGGTTAATCTGGCATCGCGCCTGGAAAGTGCCAATGGTGTCTATAACACCAGAGTTATCATCGGAGAGCAGACATTTGACAAGGTGCAGAAGAAGTTTGTCGCCCGGCCCCTTGATCTGCTGCGGGTGAAAGGAAAGAAGAATCCGGTGCGGGCATATGAGCTCATTGCCAGGAGCGATGACAAGCTCCCTGAGGAATTCCAAGAAATGATCATGTCATATAAACGGGGTTTTAAGGAATACCTGTTAAAGAACTGGGAAAGCGGTATCCAATATTTTGAGAAGGCCCATAAGCTAAAACAGGATGACGGACCCACCCAACTATACCTGGAACGCTGCCGGGAATTTTCGCAGACTCCCCCGGCCCCAGACTGGGATGGGGTGTATGTGATGAAGTCGAAATAAAGAAGGGGAAAGGTCAATGGCAGGATTTAGGATTCAGTGGATATAGAACAATACAAGGCTTAAGTGCAGTACACAAGAATAACGAATTATTAACCCTGTAAGGGTGATATATTAATAGCCCCCGAATTTATTCGGGGGTAAAGGAATCCATCGTTAAAAATAAAGAACCCCGTATAGGGGTGACATGTTATTTGGAGAAAATGTTAAATGGCAACAGGCAAATGTGAAA
>CBDUVK010000402.1:0-2612 GCA_965370645.1 uncultured bacterium | reverse complement strand
GACTTTCATTTAGGTCCAAAAGTGATGCTGCCTTATCAAACTGCTTCATGGCACTTTCGAACGGATTAATTTGTTTTAAGAAACTCATAACACCCTCCAGTTTCAGGTATTTATTTGATCTTCAGATTCATATCTGGAAGATACTTTTAATTTGTGTAAACAGACAACTGACGTGGTTAAATTTTTCGATACAGCTTAGGTTTAAAGAACTCAATGCCTGATTTTGTTTCTATACCCTCACGATTCAAATTTAATATAAACAAAAGAATTTTCGTAAGGAATTGATAAAAAAACAGATGATGTTGTCAGATAGATAATTTCTTAAACTTCTTGACAATTATGGCGTACTAAATTTAAATTTTGTGAAATATTTTATATGTGAGTAAAATTAAAAATTTAGACTAATAAATATGAGTTACATGCAAAAAATATCACATTAATCTTTAATCAGATGGAGGAATTAAATGGCTCAACAAAATTTATATGAATCTGTTGACAGCTTCATGGAAATGGTGGAAGCTAAAAATCCGGGTGAACGAGAATTTCACCAGGCTGTTTTGGAAGTAGTTGAATCCTTATGGGATTTTCTACAGGACAATCCGCGTTATATTCATGCGAAAGTTTTAGACCGGATTGTTGAACCGGAGAGAGTAATACTTTTCCGGGTAGCCTGGCGGGATGATCGTGGGGAAATTCAGGTAAATAAGGCTTTCAGGGTAGAGTATAATTCTGCTATTGGTCCATATAAAGGTGGACTTCGCTTTCACCCTTCAGTCAATCTGGGTATTCTAAAGTTTTTGGGATTTGAGCAGGTATTTAAAAATAGTCTGACGACGTTGCCCATGGGTGGTGGCAAGGGTGGATCCGATTTTGATCCTAAAGGAAAATCGGACAATGAAGTCATGAGTTTTTGCCAGTCCTTTATGACCGAACTATCAAAGCATATTGGTCCCAATACGGATGTTCCTGCGGGCGATATCGGTGTCGGCGGCCGGGAAATCGGTTTTATGTACGGCCAATACAAGCGCCTCAGGAATGAATTTACCGGCGTACTCACCGGAAAGGGTATAAACTGGGGCGGAAGTCTCATAAGGCCCGAAGCGACAGGATATGGCTGTGTTTATTTTGCCGATGAAATGTTAAAGACCCGCGGTGAATCGTTCAAGGGTAAAACCGTAGCAATATCCGGTTCAGGAAATGTGGCCCAATATGCCACTGAGAAAGTTCTTGAACTGGGTGGAAAAGTAGTAACCATGTCAGATTCAAACGGAACAGTATATGATCCGGATGGTATTGATACTGAAAAATTAAAATTCGTTATGGATTTGAAAAATGTGAAGCGGGGCAGAATCAAAGAGTATGCCGATAAATACAAAGCTGAATTCTGGGAAGGGGAAAGGCCCTGGAAAGCGAAATGCGATGTGGCTCTACCATGCGCCACTCAAAATGAAATAAATGAAGCAGATGCAAAAATGCTGATTGACAATGGATGTGTCTGTGTGTCTGAAGGTGCAAATATGCCGTCGGAACCGGAAGCCATTAATGTGTACCTGAAATCAAAGATCCTATATGGACCGGGAAAAGCCGCCAATGCAGGTGGTGTGGCAGTTTCAGGTTTGGAGATGAGCCAGAACAGTATGCGGATGGCATGGAGCCGCGAAGAGGTGGATCAGAAACTGCATGGGATTATGAAGAATATTCACGAAACCTGTGTTAAGTATGGTAAAGATGGCGATTTTATCAATTATGTTAAAGGTGCCAATATCGGCGGATTTATTAAAATAGCCGATGCTATGCTCGATCAGGGTGTGGTTTGATCCAATAAAAGGTATGGTATCAAAAGGCGGGGGTTATGCTTCCGCCTTTTTTTTGGTTTGATCTAAAGAAATGCTTTCAGGAACCGATGATGATAATCGGAAGCAAAATTAAATAAATTTTGCTTTCTCATAGGCCTCCTCCAATAATGGTCGCCTCCTGGTCTTACCCCCGGCCGGGAGGCTTTTTTATGTTCAAAAAGAATGTTAGTCTATTCCAGAAAGGCAGGGAGACTGCGCAGATTGTAATTTTTCTCATCAACCAGTTCCAGTTTCTTTAATGAATCCTGTGAAGTTTCGAAAAGTTTGATGAGATATAAAGTGTTTCTCTTATAATAGTCTGCGTCCTCAGTAGTATTAGGTGTGATTGTACTATTGTTCCCAAGACGATTGGTAAAATAGATCATACGGCTGTAAATATCCTTTTGTCCCAGGAGAACCTGAATGATTTGATCTTTTCGGGACACGGTAGTTTCTAAATCTGACTTAATATTGCCCGCTACCTCAGCATTATTTTGGATTGTTCCTTCCAAAGTAGCTATTTTTTCCTTGTAGTCACCCCGCTCCGCAACAAACTGAGTCTGGGCAAAACCATACAACAGGATAGCGCCAGCAATGAATCCGATGATCAGGGTAATGAAAGGGTAGATGATGTGAGATTTCTCTTTGTACCAGATTTTAAGCTTTATTTTGCTGTCAATCTGGCTGGTTTCTCCTGGTTCCAGCATCTCTTTAATGAGATCAAATTCCAGGGTTTTTTTACAATAGGGGCAGATTTTGGTCGGTTTGGTAAGAGAC
>CBDUVK010000401.1:0-2622 GCA_965370645.1 uncultured bacterium | reverse complement strand
ACCCTGAAGTCTCCCCTGGATGATATTCCCGGTATCGGACCGAAGCGTAAAATAACACTTTTAAAGGCTTTCCGATCAGTAAATATTTTACGGGAGGCATCTATAGAAGATATTATCAAGAAGGGAAAAGTTCCCAGGAAGGTTGCCATCGCGATTCACCGGCATTTGCAGGGATGAAAAAAGAAAATGGATTCCCACTAAAAACATGTGGGAATGACAGAATCAGTTAACATTGTTAGCTTGGTAAGAAATGATTTAAAAGACAGAGGAATCAGAAAAATCCTTCTCAACACCCCCCGCCCTTCCTGCCTGCAGCAGGCAGGCGGGCACCCCCCTCAAGGGGGGATTATAATGTTAATCTTGTGATTTAAGGTAATCCTGCAACCATTTCCTGAAATCCTCCCCTACCCAGAGATCGGTAAACTTACCCGTTTCAAATTGACGAACGGATTCCTCTGTCTCTGTATAAGACCGCCGATATAATTCCAGAAATGCCTCTATGGCAGAGGGAGAATTCTGAATAATCTTGGTGGCCAGCGCAGTTGCCGCCGGCAATAAAGCTTCTTCCTCGACCAGTGCATCGATAAACCCGTAATTTGATGCTATTTTTGCATCAATGGTCTCGGCTGTTAAAAGAAGATGGAGTGCTTTATGACCCAGAATTTTGAAGAGTCGCAACCCTCCGCCCCACCCGGTAATCACCCCATTTGCAGCATGCCGGAAGGAAAATCGGGCACTATTCACCGCAATCCGAAAATGACAGGCTGTCAAAATCTCACACCCACCCCCCAGCACCTGTCCATTGATGGCTGCAATCACCACACGTCTCCCGGACCATAACCGGTCCAGGATATTTTGCATGCGCAGAGACATTTCTTTAACCTGTTCCCGGGTCTTCAGTCCCGCAAAATAGTTCAGATCACCACCTGCACAGAATGATTCCTTTCCGCTAGCAGTGAATATTATTACCCGGGTTTCGCTTTTTTGCTCAATCCGGTCAAGAAGGTCTTCCAGCAGACTCATCATCTCTTCATTGAGGGCATGATGTTTTTCAGGCCGATTGAGGGTGATGATAACGATTTGATAGTTTGTCTGATATTCCAGATTAATGAGGGTCATGGTGTACCTGATTTGACTTGATTGAATGTTAGGTTAAAATAGTTAAATATAAGGTATAAGGTATAGAGTTATAAGGTATATGGTATATGGTATATGAAATAGGATTTAGTGAATAAAAATATTAGGGTTTTGGACTTTTCGTTTGCCATTTGACGTTCAAGATGGTATAGACTTATAGAGGTATAAGGCATATGGTATATAGATCAAGTCTTTACCCTTTTTCCTTTACCCTTTTCCCTTTATCCTTTTCCCTTTTAATCAAGCAACTCATGCTTCCGTGCCCAATCATAGAAATCCTGCTCAAGCTGTTCGAAGGAATCAATCACAAAAAGAAGTGGCTGCATATGCCACACATCATATTCCTGCTCTGACATTTTTTCCAGATCGGCAGGGCGTTTTTCCACCTTATCAGTCAAACTATGCTGGGTCTCCGCATAAGATGATATGATCCCGTTACCGTAAATTCGCATCCCCTCGGAAGTATTGATCAATCCAAATTCTACCGTGAACCAGTAGATGGTTTCCAGGTGGCGCCGGTTTTTCCCTTCAGCATTCATGGATGCTTCCCCGATTTTCTGGTAAAAATCGGCGAATGCCCGGTTGGTGATCATCGGTGTATGGCCAAATATATCATGAAACAAGTCCGGCGCCGGGGTATAATCCAGTTCATGCCGGGGACGGATATAATCCGTGGAGGGAAAAACCCGCCGGGCAAGTCGCGAGAAAAAATCTCCTTCAAAAAGCAAACCGGGAACCCGTGCCACTTGCCAATTAGTGGTTTTCTGCAACACTTTGCCGACATCACCCAGATAAGGAATACGATCCTCCGGAAAATTCATCATATCCAGACCTTCCAGGTATTCCTGGGTAGCATAACCCGGAAGAAGCTCTCTTTGCCGCTTGTACAATATTCTCCAGATTTCCTGTTCCTCTTCGCTATAATCCGGATATACGATATCGTTCCCTTCTGGTGCCGGGCCATCCAGTTTAATAGGGACGACCCTGGGATCGTCTCCGGCCTGACCCGCTTTTTCAAACGCAGATAGTGAATCGTCAGTTATATTATTTTTTTTTGGTTTATCTTCCATCACTTACCTCCATGTTTATTCAATTTTTCTTCATACGATGAATTTACCATTATTAACAAAATTTGACATTGACCGGACCTGTCATTGCAAACCAGGGAAGGTGACTTGTCCGGCTTTTGACGGGAGCAATCCCCTGCAAAAGAGTGCTCTGTAAAGAATCTTGAAAATCTACAATCTCGCAAAAAAGGAGATTGCCACACGAGCACTCAAATATTTATGATATATTTATGAACCACTAAAGACTGAGCGCTCGTTCGCAAGGACTTAACAATAAGATTCAAACATTAAATTTTAATTAGCACAACTGATCAATATAACTTATTTCAAAACCAAAATCAAAATGCCTGACGGGGATTGGGCAAATTTTTCTGGCAACCCTGGAATCAGGCTGCAAAGAATTGCCTGCAAAATAATA
>CBDUVK010000400.1:0-2638 GCA_965370645.1 uncultured bacterium | reverse complement strand
ATCTCATTTTCTCTAATTGAACAAGGGGATTGCTTCGCTCCGCTCGCAATGACATACCACTTAGTTTCGGAACTAAAGCAATAATCATATAAAAATATATAAAATATTCATAAGTTTGCGACCAACCTCCCCCCTGCCTGTTTCTCGTCTAACCGCCAGATAGAATTAAAATCAATAAACAAAATCTACGTATTCTACTTGTTTAAACTACACTTTTGTAATTAATTCCAAATCATGAAAAGGCTCACAAAAGAGAGGTTTCAGTTTTGTCTTATTATATGTGTGGTTTTCCTTTACGCACCTCTGCAGAACGCGGCGGCTCAGAAACAGATTACCCCCAGAGATTCGTTGATTTTAAGAGGAGACTCTTTATTTAGAACAGGAAATTTCAAGGCTGCGGATAATACCTACAAAAACATTCTAAGAATTGATGCCTATGATACCCTGGCACTCCAGCGTCTGGGTCGAATCGCATATATAGACGAAGACTGGGGAAAAAGCAAAGATTTTTTCGGAAAGATCTTAGAAAAATATGAAACAAATTCCCATGCTCATTATTTCATGGGAATAGCCTATCGTGAGAGCGGAAAATATAAAGCACTTTTATTAAGGAAGCTGAACTGGGGTAGAGCCAAAAAACACTTCGAAGCCGTCATAGAAGGGGATTCTCTCTTCAGGGATGTGGTATTTCAATACGCTATTCTTTTGAGATACCGTGATAAATATGAACAGGCCCTGGCCATGGCTCACCGCCAGATCAGGCTAAAACCGGAACTGACAGCACCGCAGGTCAAAATCTTTCGCATCTACCGCTACTTCATAACACACCGGGATGAAAAAGCTGTTCGTCACTGGGCAGCGCAACAACAAACAGATCATGCCCGTTACGCGGTTGGGGAAAGATGGCGCCGCCAGGGCAATCTGATTCAGGCTGATTCTCTTTTTAGAGACATGCTTAGGGATTCAGTGCAGATGCCTCGCTCTCCCCTCTGGCTTTCCCGGGTAAAAATTTACACCGAGCAAGAGCAATTTATTCAGGCAGATTCCTGTTTTTGGGCGGCAGTGGATAAGATAAACAATCCAATTGATGCAGATCTAATTATGGAGGACCTGAAATACCTCCTTAACGAAAAAGAATGGCTGCTTTACTTAAACCTACATACCAGCTCCGATTTGAAAGTATTCATTAAAAACTTTTGGATGAAAAGAAACCCAATGCCAGCAGCTACCTGGAATGTCCGTCTTTTAGAACATTATAAACGATTAATTTACAGCGAAAAACATTACGAATATGATGGCTTCAGAGGCTGGTTCATGGATCCTGATCCCCTGAGTCATCTTGAATATCCTCTCACGCGAAAATTAAACAACGAATATAATGATAAAGGTTTGATCTATATCCGACATGGAGAGCCCAATGAACGGGAGGTTACAACAGGTGAAGACGTTCCTTTCAATGAGTCCTGGCTTTACTATAAAAATCCTTTCCATCCTCAGTTAACCTTTCACTTTATTGCCGGAAAACCTGGAAATGACTGGCGTTTTGCCCCTTACGTCACCCATCCCGCCATCCTGGAAGATAGGCTGACCTGGGGTAATATCTATTTTCAATTACTCCGCGCGGATCCGCTGGAATTCATACAATATCAGGAAGAGATGGCAGAAATGAGCCGACAATCAATTTCCCATGCCCTAACCAGTGACCGGCACCGCTGGAGGAGAGAATTGAAACCCCTGGACATTCCGCTCACTTATTATACCTTTCGGGGGGAAGATGGGAAGACGCTGACCGAGTTATCTTATGCAATCCCAGCACCGACTGATTTTAAAAAAGAATACAAAAGATTACCGGAGGCTAATATTTCATATGAGATTGGGATAGCTGTTTTCAACAGAGAGTTTTCGGAAATTATCAACAAACGGGACACCGTAAATCTTGAATTCACACGCGATTCTATTTTTATAGATTTAAATCGTTTTATCTTGGTCCCTGATACTTACCTGGTCGGTTTTCACATCAAACCACAAAATATGGATTTTCTGGGTGGTTATAAATTCAGATGGGGCATTGATGATTACAGCGGTTCTGAACTTTTGATAAGCCATATTCAATTAGCGACAGATATTAGTCCTGCCAGCGACAGTTCTCAATTTGTTAAGCATGGCCTTAAGATCATCCCTAATCCTTCCGGTAGATTCTCACGGGAAAATCTGCTTTACAGTTATCTTGAAATTTATAATCTTACTCTTAATTCTGATGGAAGGGGACAATTTTCCATCGAATATCGTCTTACCCATACCAATCCACGTAGGAGAAGAATCACTAATTTGTTCGGACTCCTGGGAGGTGTGGGAACATCTTCTATCTCCATTCAAAGTGAACGGGAAAGCGCAGCAGAATTTTCAATGGAATATTTGGCGCTGGATGTGAACAACTTACAGAGCGGAAGCTATGAACTCAATATTACCATTAAAGATGAATTAAGCAATGAAAACGTTAGCAGGCAAACGAACCTTTTCCTTTACTAACTTTCTCTACTCTTTCCATAATTCTTATTTTTTATTTTGTACTTTTTATTTTGTACTTTTTACTTCCTGCCATCATCATTTAACTTATTAAAATTTGAAATCTTTAAAC
>CBDUVK010000399.1:0-2641 GCA_965370645.1 uncultured bacterium | reverse complement strand
GAATTTATAGTCTCAGTAGTGATATATATTGGTTAATCACTTATCTAGATTATTTGGTGAGATATTTTAATGAGCGAAGAGTTTTGTTTTGAGTATACCCTAACCCAGCCCTTCCCCTGCCGGCAGGGGAAGGGAGCAAGGGAAAGGGTACACTTACGAGAGATATTACGGCAACATCTTCTTTGGTCCTGACCACTTCCAGGCTAATCAAATCACTATTAATTTAAGAAATGTGTTACCCTTGTCCCCGGTCTCTGCATGCATAATGCAGGGGTGGGTCAAGCGTAAAACCCTATCAGACAGGGTGCGGCCAGACTGGCTGTCGTCTACCATATCTCCTCACCAAGGAGAGATTGTCTCGCTCAGCAGGTCTTAGTAATTTCAATAATAAAGGCCTTAAGTGCCAGGGAGAAAGGATGGGACTTTCTTAAACCCCGATTTATCCCAGAGGGATTCCTTCCGGAAAAAATCGGGGCTATTAATTTGGATATCTGAAGATTTATCAATTTCAATTGCCCCGAGCTTCAGCTCTGGGAAAGAGATCCCCACCAGTTTTGGGGCTTTAGCCCATTTTTTCACCTTTGTGTAATTATCTGTAAGGTGTGAAGGAAACAGGGGGAGGTTGGTAAAAAATAAAAGCAGGAAATTCGCTCGACGAAATTTTCACTGATTATTTCTGAAGGTCGATATAAAATATCACTAATTTTGTTGATACAGATGGTGAATAACCTGCCTTAATGCTTCATGATATTTTTTGGGGAGACCTTTAAATTGGGGCAAACTCTGGATATCATCAGTTTCAATATCCGAGGGGTCCGGTAAGGGGTAAAGATTTTTAATATAATCATTCATTTTCTTTTTAACGCGTTCGATAACCTCCGGATCGTCGCCTTCAGCCAGAAAACGACTGCTGGTATCAATATTAAAATTTTGCCGGACCAGAGTCTGGAAACAGAGCCCGCGAAAATATTCGGTAATGGTCCCGCGATCTTTGTTTCCCAGCGCCCTGGCAGTCTGGGAAATAGAAGAATGTGAAAAACCCCGGGAACGAAGATTTGTAAGTATTTGATCTTCAAGTGATTGGTATTTGTCACCACTAAAGCCGGAAGTACTATCCTGCTGTAATTCATCAGTCAGGTCACTCAAACGAATGAGTTGCCGTTTTTCGCTCTTTGCCATAATCGCTGCCCGGCGGATAATGTTTTCCAATTCACGGACATTTCCTGGCCAGGAATAATTTCTAAGAATTTCCATTACCTGACTGGAAAATTTTTCCACCGGTTGGTAGTCGTACTTTTTAAGAAAATAATCGGCAAGCAGCGGAATATCCTCGGTTCGTTCCCGAAGAGCTGGAATCCTGATAAGAAAGCCATTAAGGCGGTAAAACAGATCAGAACGAAATCGCTCATTTTCTACCAGATCCTGGATATCTTTGTTACTGGCTGCAATAATCCTGACATCCACCTTGAGGCTTTCCTCGCTGCCAACCCTTTCGAAAACGCCCTCCTGCAATACCCGCAATAATTTGGCCTGGAAAGCGGGAGAGGTTTCAGTGATTTCATCCAGAAATATTGTGCCGCCATCAGCCAGTTCAAACCGTCCCCGCCGCCGGGAGGAAGCCCCGGTAAAACTTCCCTTTTCATGGCCGAAGAGTTCACTTTCCAGCAACGTTTCAGTTAAGGCACCGCAATTTATAGCGATAAATGGTTTTTCGCTTCGAGTGCCGGTTCTATGAATAGCATGGGCAATGATCTCTTTTCCGGAACCGGTCTCACCGATAATAAGCACCGGGATATCATCCGAACGAATCCGCTGAATAAGTTCAAGAACCTCCTTCAATTTACTCTCAGGTGCATGGATGATATCTCCAAATCCTTCTCCGAGTGCAATTTTTTGTGGTGTTTTGACATAAACATGCAGGTCGCGTAATTCTGTCTCCATTTGTAGAATGGATCTTTTGCGCTCTTCCGCCAACTGAAGCAATTCCTGAGAGTGCTTTTCCTGATCCATCAGCTGAGTCTGGGATTCTGCTAATTTTTCCTGGGCTTCAGCGATTTCCTTCTCCTTATTAGAAATCTGTTCTTCGAGCATTGACTTTAACTCATGCTCGCTCCGGGTACGTTTTTGTTTGTGATGGTTTTGTAAATAGAGGTAACTAATGATAAATGCAATCGATGGGTAAAGCAGGGGAAGCGCCACATTGTAATAGGTAAAACAGATATATGAGATGATCCAGTAAACCACAAGCATGAAAATTGAGGCAGCTAGAATTAGCTTTTGATTTTTATGATGCCATAGAATCCAGACAGACAAAATGAGTAAAAAGATGATAAGCCATTCTATGATGAGTGAAAGGTGCTGTAAAAAATTGTTTTGGATGAAATTTTCAGCCAGTGTAGCGTGAATAAGAGTTGCCGGTAGGGCAGCGACCAGAGGTGTGGCCACCGTAGTTGATTTACCGGGTGCGGTGACGCCTACGATGACCATTTTACCTTTTAAATTGAGATCATCATTTTTGTTTTCCAATGCCCTTAAAAAACTGAGAAAGCTATAGCTGGTTATTCTGTCTACACCGCCAAAATGATTTAATTGCGATGATGCTGCGCCCAGTATGGGCTTACTCTGTTCCTGATTGCTATCA
>CBDUVK010000398.1:0-2653 GCA_965370645.1 uncultured bacterium | reverse complement strand
AATCAATCACAACAGTCTTGTTCCTATTACGAGTTCATTTCTTATTTATAATTGCCACCGTCAACCGACTGATACAGACTAATTTATTTTTTTGATCGCGAATCTTAATTTCCCAGACATGGAGTTGATTCCCCAAGTGTATGGGCCGGACGATTCCGGTAACAATTCCCTCACTTACCGAACGGATATGATTGGCATTGACTTCGATGCCGGCCCCGATCTGATCCTTGCTCTTAATGATTAAATATGAAGCGAAACTCCCCAGGGATTCTGCCAGCACCACCGACGCACCCCCATGCAGTATTCCAAAGGGTTGCCGGGTTCTATGATCCACCGGCATGGTTGCTTTGATATAATCATCACCAACTTCGACAATTTTAATCCCTAATTGTTCTTCAATGGAGTTTTTGAGAAATGCATCAATCTCATCAAGTGATATTTTTTTTGCCCAGATCATAACAGTTGTTCCATTTTTTCGATGTAACAAATTCCAATTTCAAGCATCTTTCTCAATGGCTGGAACGAAATTAGACCTGCTGGTGTAATACTAAATCCATTGAGTCAGCCAAGTAAACTTCGTAAATTTAAGGTTTAAAGTTACTATAACAATTAAATATTCAAATAAAATAAAGAGGAGTAGTTTGAATGGCTAAGGCTAAAAAACCTCAGGCAGAAAAATTTGAGTTTAAAGCGGAGATGAAGCAATTACTGGATCTGATTGTTCATTCCCTCTATACCCACCCGGAAATTTTTCTGCGGGAACTCATATCAAATTCATCGGATGCGCTGAATAAAATTCGTTTCCGGGCGCTCACCGATAAAAAAATTCTGGATCCCAAGGCAGATTTAAAAATATCAATTATCCTTGATGAAAAAGAGAAACAGTTCAGCATTGAAGATACCGGGATCGGCATGACCAAAGAAGAGCTTATCGATGAGATTGGAACCATCGCCCATTCCGGAACACTGGAATTTTTACAGAATCTCAGCAAAGAAAAAAAGGCCCTGGATGGCAACCTGATCGGTCAATTTGGGGTTGGATTTTATTCGGTATTCATGGTCACCGAGGAAGTGACGATCGAGAGCCGCCATGCTGATGTTGATTCGAAAGGATACCGTTGGACCTCAAAGGGTGAGGGGAATTTTACCATCGAAGAGATTGATCGTAAAGAGCGCGGCACCAAGATATCGTTTACTCTAAAGGAGGATTCCAAAGAATTCGCCGAGGAGTACCGGATTAAGGATATTATCCAGAAATATTCAAATTTTGTCGATTTTCCGATTCATGTAGGCAAGGAACAGGTCAACCGGATCACGGCTTTGTGGCAACAACAAAAGAGTGAACTTAAAAAAGAAGAGTTGGATGAATTCTATAAATTTATTTCGAATGACTTTCAGCCGGCGGCCGGACATCTTCACCTGAGTATCGAAGGGGTGGTAAATTTTAAGGCGCTTATTTTTATCCCGGAAACAGCACCACCTACTTTTTTCAAAGAAGACCTTGAAAAAACGCTACACCTTTATTCCAATAAAATCTTTATTCAGGATAATGCCAAAGAGTTGATTCCTGAATACCTCCGATTTGTGAAGGGTGTGGTTGATACCGAAGACCTTCCCTTGAATGTCTCGCGGGAATGGATCCAGAGCAGTCCGGTAATCACAAAAATTAAAAATACTCTGGTCAGTAAGATCCTGGGATTTTTAGAGGATTGGGCCAAGACAGAACCTGAGAAATTCAGGCAGTTCCACAATAACTTCGGTCCACTTTTTAAAACCGGGATCAATTCCGATTTTACTAATCGCGATAAAATCATCGATTTACTGCGATTTGAATCGACCGTAACCGAAGCTGATCAGTTTACCTCCCTCAAGAATTACGTCTCGCGAATGAAGGACGACCAGAAGGAGATCTACTACCTGTCCGGGGAGAATATGGAAGTGATCAAACGGGATCCCAATCTGGAATACTTCCGGGAAAAGGATATCGAAGTGCTGCTGCTTACCGATCCGGTCGACATGTTCATCATACCTTCCATACCGGAATATGATAAGAAGCCACTGAAATCGATCGAAAAAGCAGACATCGATGTTGATCTGGATCAGAAGACTAAAGAAGAGTCGCTGAACGAAAATTTGGCGAAATCGCTGATCGATGTATTCAAGGAAACGTTGAGGGACAAAGTAGAGGATATTATCGAGTCCAAGAGACTGGTTGCTTCCCCGGTGACCCTGGTGAGTGGTAAGGAAGCGCTGGACAGTTCCATGGAACGGATGATGAAATACATGAATAAAGATTATGCAGGATCCAAAAAGATTCTCGAGATAAATACCCGTCATCCCCTGATCAAGAATTTATCCCGTATCAATATCGCGGATAGTAAAAGTCCTATTCTGCGAAACTGTATCCTGCAGCTTTTTGAAGGAATCCTGATTCTGAACCAAAATCTGGAATCGCCGTCGGAATATGTGAAGCGAATGACGGAAATTATGGAGAAGGCGACGGAGAAGTGAGGGGAAATAATAGACCTGAGTATCGGAGGAGAATTCCCATGGTTTACCTTGACCCTCCCCAAGTAACAATATAGGATTTTAGAAGGTACATATTCCCCTCCCTTATGCATAAGGGAGGGGATCAAGGGGTGGGTCAGGGATA
>CBDUVK010000397.1:0-2653 GCA_965370645.1 uncultured bacterium | reverse complement strand
TTAAGATAAAGATATCTTCTCGAATATCTAGAGCGATATGGAATTTTTTAACTGGTATCCACGCTCCCCCAATTTTACTGTGCCGCAATGGATGCGGGGATCATGTTCGAAAAATACCATCCATTCCTGATCCACCGCTTTTCTCAGCAGTGCTTCCTTTTCCTGAATGGTGATGACCGGATGGAGATCGTATGCCATGACCCAGGGAATGGGAATATGGGCGCTCAATGGAATCAAATCGGCCGCGTAGAGCAGTTTCTCCTGTTGTCCCCTTATGAGTAACATCTGCTGCGCAACTGTATGACCTTCCGATAATATGAGTTCCAAACCAGGTTCCAGCAGTTGGGGCCCATCCAAAACCTCCAGTTTATCAGTTTTCAACAAAGGTTCGATATTTTCCGATAGATAACTTGCCCGGTCTTTTGGGAAGCCCTTTTGTGCCCATTCAAGCTGCTTTTTTTGAACATAATGGGTGGCATTGGGAAACTGTAGTTGAAGATTGCCCTGATCATCATAATATGTGGCGCCCCCCACATGATCGAAATGCAAGTGGGTGATGATGACATCGGTAATGTCCTCCGGCTGAATGTTATTTTCAGCCAGAGACTGTAACAGGGAATGTTTTGAGTAATCCACTGCATAAATTTTCTGATATTTTTCAGAAAATTTGTTACCCACCCCGCTGTCTACCAGAATGACCCGGCCGTTTCTGATAAGTAACAGGGTATTGAGAGACATGGTAATGCGGTTCTTCTCATCGGGAGGGTTTTCCTTTTCCCAGAGGTTGCGCGGAACCACGCCAAACATGGCACCCCCATCCAGTTTATATCTACCGGCATCTATTAACTGAACCTGATATTTTCCTATTTCCACATATTCTCC
This sequence comes from uncultured bacterium, assembly GCA_965370645.1. Lineage (GTDB taxonomy): Bacteria > Calditrichota > Calditrichia > RBG-13-44-9 > RBG-13-44-9 > RQOF01. The sequence continues at coordinate 1,771 of CBDUVK010000397.1, read as the reverse complement.
GATTTGAAATTGATATTTAGAAAGATTAAATTTTATAATAGAATGTGTATATCCCAAGCAATAATTAAATTTACTCTTTGAAAGAATTAAATCAATTTTTAGATTATCTGCACGTTGAAGCCCATCTGTATCAAATCCAAATTTGTACCAGGAAGAAAGGTAGACTTATGAGAAAACTGGCGACCTTTGTGTTACTTTTGAATGTGATGTTTTTCCTCATCTCACCACTTTTCGCGCTACCCTTACAGGATCATACAGCAACCGATACCAGCGTTACAGAGCATGCGAGCTCCGAAGGCCATGAAGATAGCCATGGAACGACGCTGGGCACCGAACTGCCGCTCTGGAGCGTCATACCCTTTGTAGGTATTTTATTATCCATTGCCATATTTCCTCTGCTGGCACCCCACTTTTGGCACCATCATTTTGGCAAGGTGTCCGCATTCTGGGCGCTGTTATTCGCCATTCCTTTTTTGAGCGCCTATGGTGGTGATGCCATGTATGAGATTCTGCACATTTACATATTAGATTATATTCCCTTTATTATTCTACTGTGGGCTCTTTTTACGGCTGCAGGTGGAATTTTTATCCAGGGGGCGCCAGTCGGTACCCCATTCACTAATTTGGTCGTTCTCCTGATCGGCACGGTTATAGCCTCGTGGATCGGAACCACCGGAGCGGCTATGGTTCTCATTCGACCTATATTGAAAATGAATAAATATCGAAAATCAAAAATTCATATCGTTGTATTCTTTATCTTCCTGGTTGCCAATATCGGTGGTTCACTCACCCCCCTGGGAGATCCTCCGCTTTTCCTGGGATTTTTACATCATGTTCCATTTTTCTGGACCTTGAAACTGCTGCCGGAGATGGCCCTGTTAGCAGGAATTCTCTTGGCATTATTCTTTTTGCTGGATCTTTTTTACTTTCGGAAAGAAGGGTGGCACCGCAAACCTTATCTCAAGGCCTATCATTATCAAATACCGGAAGGGATGGATGAAGAAAAGCTCAAACAGAATTACCAAAAAGGCGGGGAAACGAATGCTGCATCATCCAACTCTACCAGGGTTAGCATTCAGGGACTTCATAATCTACTCTTCCTGATGGGTATTATGGGTGGTGTTCTTTTCAGTGGATTGGTGCATATCGGAGAGGTCTCAATCTTTGGTGTTCATGTGACTTACCAGAGTATGATTCGGGATGGCTTTCTTATTCTGATGGGTTTACTCTCCCTCAAAACCACCGCCTGGTCTATCCGTGAAGGTAATGATTTCACCTGGTTCCCCATACAGGAGGTGGCAAAACTGTTTGCGGGAATTTTTATGACCATCGTCCCGGCTTTGGCGATGCTAAAGGCCGGTGCTTCAGGCCATCTTAACTTTATCATTGAGGCAGTCCGGGAACCCTGGCACTATTTTTGGGTTACCGGCTCCCTGTCCAGTTTTTTGGATAACGCGCCAACCTATCTCACCTTTTTAAGCACTGCTTTGGGACAATTTTTTGTGGGTCTTCCTGAACCGGTTGCTGTGGCTCGCCTCATTGCAGAGCAGGAAATCTTTCTGAAAGCCATTAGTACCGGGGCAGTCTTCTTCGGTGCAATGACCTATATTGGCAATGCACCGAATTTTATGGTAAAATCCATCTCGGAAGAACAGAATGTTAAAATGCCCAGCTTTTTTGGTTACATGATTTACTCTGTGCTGATTTTACTGCCGATCTTTGTTCTCATTACCTTTGTTTTCTTTTAATTACGGGTGAAAACCGGATGTTT
>CBDUVK010000396.1:0-2663 GCA_965370645.1 uncultured bacterium | reverse complement strand
TAAATAAAAGCAGGCTGATAACGATTGTATTCACGAAACCAGGCATAATAATATCGTAATAACTTTATAAACTGATATGAGGCAGTACCAATTCCTGAAGCGTCTCAACAAAATATCGATCGGTCATTCCACTGATAAAATCACGCACTTTTTCGGCAGGGCTGGTTGCCTCAATATACCTTTTAGCCTTTGGATGTAAAAACTGCTTAAAAACTCGTGAATCGTGGTTATTCCCGGTTACATCCTTCAGGAAGATATCAAACAGAGTTTTAAAACCGTTCTCAATCTTCATCTGATTTTTTTTCAGAAGTCTGCTGTGATAAATATATTCATAATTAAACTTTTTTAAGCGGTAAAGCTGGTCGGAGACTTCTTTACTGAAACAGATATAGGGTTGTTCAATACTGTTATAGACCACGTCTTTTACCAATGTATCAATGATTTCGCCGTTAGTACTCCCCAGATTTTTTCTAAGATCTTCAGGGATATCAGATCTCTTTATCAGGCCAATACGAATGGCATCCTCGATATCCTGACCGATATAAGCAATAGTATCAGAAATTCTAACCACACAGCCCTCCATGGTGGATGGCAACATCTCTACTTCAACTCCTGACTTTCTCTGATCGATATAATTTGTCAGATCCTGTTCATTTTTATCTTCCTGGAGAGTGAGTTTTCGATCATGCACCTCCCCGTCATGGGAAAGAATACCATCGCGGACCTGGAAGGTTAAATTTAATCCTTTTCCATGCTTGGCGATATGATCCACAATATGCAGGCTCTGAATATGATGATGATATTCTCCGATATCATGGTCTTTGCATTGTTCGGAAAGATACTTTTCCCCATCATGGCCAAACGGTGAATGGCCCAAATCATGAGAGAGGGCAATCGCTTCGATTAAATCCTGGTTCAAACCCAAAAATTTACCGATGCTCCGCGAAACCTGAGCCACGCTTAAGGTATGAATGCTCCTGGAGGAGAGCATTTCATCCAATTGTGAGGCAAAATAGATGACCTGTGTCTTGCCGGAATATCTCCGGAATGCTCCACTGTATAAAATTCGATCGCGGTCCAGGGCAAAGGGGCTGCGGGAATCAGCAGGTTCCGATTTATTTCGATAGGCTTGTTCACTTCGGGTCGCAAAAGGAGAGAGATTTGCTTCGGTCTTTTCGATAACCTCTTTCTGATGCTGACGAAAAAATTTCTCAATATCGTTGTTTTGTTTTTTTGGGCTGCTCATTGAATTTTGGATTTTGGAATTCGGATTTTGGAGTACCTTTCTCCCTCGACCCGGCATAATGAATTATTTCATTTTATTCTCTAGAAAAATTTTTCGTGTTAATCCGTGTAATCCGTGGACAATTTCTTTTGTGACTTAGCGTGCGTGATGAATTAATCATGCTATTCTACTCATAGTAATTCAATTTGAATCAGGTGTTCGTTCCAAAAGAATCCCGCGATGACCATCTTTTTCAATGGTTTCAGCGAGTTCCTCTGCGGTTAGTTGATCTTTTTTGGTCAGGAAAGATAGTATCATGGGAAGATTTACACCCGAAACCACATGATAATTGGCTTTATTTCTTGAGATAAGACTGGCGATTGCCCAGCAATTTCCGCCGCGCATATCTGCCATGAGTATAACCTCCCCGGGATTCCCATTCTCCGATATTATCTGCTGCAGTTGGCTAACAGCTTCCTCGGTGGTAAGTTTTTCATTGGAGAAGGGAATTAAATCATCATGATGACCTAAAATGGCTTTTACCGTGTGAACAAGACTTGCCGCCATTGACTTATGGCAGATAATTATTCCCAGCATATTATTCAAAATCCTTATCCAGGAAATCCCTCATCTTCAGTTCATGTAAATGTTTCCGTTCCTGTAGCCTCATTTTTGCAATCAGTTTTTTATTGAATTCATGCGGGGTATAGTGTCCATAAATCTTCAGAAGCTGGTTCAGGGCAATGGTTTCTGCAATCACCGTAATATTTTTACCCGGATTCATGGGCAGGACTACAATGGGAATTTTAACATCAAGGATGGCGGTATATTGCTCCTGCAGTCCGGTGCGGTCGAAATCTGCTTTGGGATCAAATTCTACCAACTGAACCTCAACCTCTACCCGTTTATGTACCCGGACCGCCCGAATTCCAAAAGTACTGCGGGTATCAATGAGCCCCAGACCCCGAATTTCAAGATGATGCTCGGCAATTTCGCGGCCCTCTCCCATAAGAATTTCTTCAGCTTTTTTGGTGATAATAACGACATCATCAGCTACCAACCGGTGTCCTCTTTCCACTAAATCGAGTGCAATTTCACTCTTCCCGATGCCACTACGGCCGGTAAAGAGAATCCCAATTCCATAAACATCAACCAGGGTACCATGAACGGTAGTCCTGGGAGCAAACTCATTATTCAGATAATCTCCCAGTTGATGAAAAATTTCCATAGTGGAATATTTCGAACGAAAAACAGAGATCTTTCGTTTGCTGGCGATAGGAGTAAGTTCCCGGGGTATCTTATTATTGTCTGTGACAATGATACAGGGTATATCATATCCAAGTACTCTTTCCAGAGTGGCCTTTCTCTGTGCGGAGGTTAAGCTGGAAAGGTATTGAATTTCGGTATTTCCCAGTATCTGTATGCGGTCATAGGTAAA
>CBDUVK010000395.1:0-2677 GCA_965370645.1 uncultured bacterium | reverse complement strand
GATCCAGATCACGATAGGTGGCTGTGTTGTCAGGGTCGTCCCTGACATATATCTCAATGAGGATCCTCCTGGTTTTCAATTCATTGATCTTATTCACAAATTTATACCATTTCGAAATCTTCATATAAGGAGATACAATGATGACCCTTTCATCACTCTCATCGAGCAATGTGAGTATCCTGGCAGAAATTTCAGAAGGTTTGATCAATTTCACGCTTGTTTCATTTTTACTGTTGATTTGACTGATAATTAACTATTTAGGGTTGATCTTTCAAAGCCCTACCCATGGACTGCTCGAGCACACTATTGCCTGCGGTCTAGAACTTACAAGCTTAGGCCTCTGTCCGTAACAGCAGTCTACCGGGGCAGCTCACCGGGACAGTCCACCGGGGCGGATAGGGAGCATCAATTATGATTGGTCTTTTATTGGTATATGGTACAGACAGGCTGATATCGACATTAAGGACGAAAAAAAATCAAGGTTAGATACAAATTATCCAGTTATTAGCTATTTTGATGTTGATTTGGATAATAAATATCCCTCAATAGATATTTATTATCCAAAAAGCATCAAAAAAGTATGGTAATCAGATAATTAATATCCCTTTTCCATGAGATGGAACATTATTAAGCAGTTTTCAAGCAGAAATATGTTTGGTTTTACATTTCAGGATGTAGCGATGGCATTTCCGGAGAAGAACCGTGTTCATCTGGCCAGGATACTTGCAGAGATGGTCAATAAGGGTATGCTATGTAAAATAACCCGGGGCAATTACCATATCATTCCTATTAATGCGGATCCGGAAACCTATGTTCCTGATGGGCATCAGGTGGCAAAATACCTAATGCAGAATAAGGAGTATTATATCGGGTATGCTTCAGCGATAAAGATCCATGGGCTAACGCTCCAATCTGAGGCCAGGGAATATGTGGTCACTAAAAAGCAGATGAAGCCGGCCATCAGGAGTTTCGGGGGAATTACATATCAATTCATTCAGCATGATGCAACCCGATTTTTCGGCTTCACCAGCATCTGGATAAACCAGTTTGAGAAAGCGATGGTAAGTGATTTGGAGAAGACTATCGTGGATATTGCTACAAAACCCCAGCTTTGTGGAGGCATCGTTGAGGTCGGGAATGCCATATTCCAGGCGAAGGACCGGACAGATCATGATAAGCTGTTTTATTATTTCGCGAGGAATATGAATAAGTCCGCGAAAAAGAGATTCCTTTTCCTCACCGATTTATTGGGTCTGGAATGGACTACTGAACACGAAAGAATGATGGAAGAGTTGGGAACAGGCATCTCTTTATTGGATCCGGCGGCACCAGACCAAGGAAGAACAATGAGGAAATTTGGATTGAAAATCAATCTGGATCCTATCCCCATTAAGATGAAAGTCCTTCATCGAAAAATATCTTGATGTTCTCATCCCTGATTCCTGGATCGGTGGTTGACTCAGTCAGGTGTCCCATGGCCAGTAAATCTTTACAAGATAACGGGACACCCAAAAACACCAAAATCAAAAACCTATAATGCTGATTATCTACGACTTAATAAATCACCTCGAAAGGAGTGACGAAAACAGCAGATTACATCCGCTCCGTTGCAGCTGAGAACGGAATCTTCATGTACTAGTATTATTTTGTACGTACCCCCTATTTTTTATTATTCAGTATAATATAATATATCTTTTATTATTTTATTAATCGATTTATTAGGGGGTGTTAAAATTATTTATATAGTTTTATAGCGGACATATTATTTACATACCTTAATCATGTGCGTTATGAAAAGAATTACATCTTTATTGGTATTCCCGTTTGCGATTACAATGCTATTGGTAACCACTATGCAGGTTAAAGCACAGGAAGAAGAGAAAAGTTCCCCAATAAGTATTGGAGTAGACCTTATGAGCCGGTATGTTTGGAGGGGGACAGATTATGGTTCTTCACCGAGTATACAGCCCTCTATGGAGCTGGGTCTTGGTGGTTTTGCCCTTGGACTCTGGGGAGCCTATACGACAAACCTCCCTGGTGTGCAGGAACTGGACCTGTATGCGACCTATACAATCAGTGATGTTGTTACCATAGGAATTACCGATTATTTTTTCCCGGATGAGATATTCGGCTATGATTACTATGAATTCCGAGGAGATTCATCCGGCCATATTCTCGAAGGTATGGCCAGTTTCAATGGCCTGGAAAACCTGCCCCTTACATTCATGGTTGGCTATAATTTCGCCTATGATTCCCAGAACTCGGCTTACTTTGAGCTGGGATACAGCTTTTCGATACTCGACATTTTCCTTGGTGCGGGTAAGGGTTTCTATACTACAGATGGTAAATTCAATATAGTGAACCTTGGCATCTCAGTCAGCAAAGACATCAAGATCACAGAAAAATTCAGTCTTCCCGTCTCCGCATCATTTATTACCAATCCCCAGGCGGAGAAGGTACATTTTGTATTTGGTATTTCCCTTTAAATCACATTGATATAGACAAAAAGAGCTGCCGTAATCGATTCACGGCAGCTCTTTTACACAAATAATGATTTTGTTACATGGATCCCCCTACCACTTCCCGGTCTTGGCAGTGCTGGGCTTCGGCAGATCAGCCAGCGGTTCTGTATACTTCAGGATATCTTCCTCCGGCAGTGCATAGTCGGTTAATTCCC
>CBDUVK010000394.1:0-2683 GCA_965370645.1 uncultured bacterium | reverse complement strand
AATATATTCTCTTGACTTTTTTCTTTATAGACATTGCGAGCAGAGCGAAGCAATCTCATTTTACACATTAGTCAGGAGATTGCTTCGTCTCCCGCACTATACAATTAAGTTGCAGGATCCTCGCAATGACATTCAAAGGATCCATTTTTTTCAGATGAAAATTAATAATCGGATATAAATTAATGCACTTATCTCTGAAAATACCTAAACATAGTATAATTTCGATACTCATCTTTATCATCATTTTCATAGACTGTTTACAAAATTCCGCCCAGGTATCTGTGGGATTAGACCAGGTCCAGGATCATACAGAAATTTTTTCAGGGCAACAAATTGGCATCATCACAAACCATACCGCCTACAATTCTAAAGGGCAATTTATTGCCGATGTTTTCCTGGAAATGGAAAGCGTCCAGGTGGCGGTTTTATTTGGCCCGGAACATGGAGTCCGTGGACAGATTGAAAGAGGTAAAAAAATAGATAGCCATGGCGATTTAGTGTCGAACATACCTGTCATTAGTCTATACGGCAAATCCCGTAAGCCAACGCGTGAAATGTTAAGAAATATAAATTTACTGGTGTTCGATATCCAGGACGTCGGTGCCCGATTTTATACATATATCTACAACATGGCGCTGGTCATGGAAACCGCTGCCGAGCTTAAAATACCCTTTGTTGTATTGGACCGCCCCAATCCTATTAATGGTGTTGCCGTTGAAGGAAATATCCTTGATACTACCTATTCGAGTTTTATGGGACTATATCCCATTCCAGTGCGGCATGGCATGACTGTTGGAGAACTGGCACGGATGTTTAACGGTGAAGGATGGCTTAAAAATGGAGTTAAGGCAGATCTCACCGTGATTCCGCTGAAAAACTGGAAACGGGAACAATGGTATGATGAAACCGGCCTAAAATTCATAGCCCCCTCTCCGAATATGCTCAATCTGACCACTGCCACTCTCTATCCGGGATTATGTTTGCTTGAGGGGACCAATATTTCAGAAGGCCGTGGGACAAACCTTCCCTTTCAGATATTTGGTGCACCATGGTTTGATGCCCTGACCTTAACTCAAGAGCTGAACGCCTTGAATTTACCCGGAGTTACCTTTAAAGATACATCCTTCACCCCAGTCTCAATACCAGCTAAATCTGAAAATCCAAACTTTCAGGATAGACTCTGTTTTGGTGCGAAAGTGATGGTTACTGATCGCGATTCCTTTAAACCCTATTACAGCGGTTTACAAATTTTAAATACACTCTATAAAATGAATCCGGACAGTTTCCAGTGGCGTTCCCGGAGTATCCGGGTATTAAGCGGAACTGATGCCGTACAACGGGTCATCACCAATCAGGGTAATCTGGACAGTTTGGTCGCGAGCTGGCAGGATCAAATAGAAAATTTTCTGGAAATCAGAAAAAGGTATTTGCTTTATGAATAAACGAAAATTTGGTCGCACTGATCTGCAGGTCAGTGAAATCGGTTTCGGAGCCTGGGCCATTGGCGGACCTGCTATGGCTGGGGATATCCCAATCGGGTGGGGAAAAGTAGACGATAAGCAATCTGAGAAGGCTCTGCTGACGGCAATCGATCAAGGGATTAACTTCATAGATACCGCTGATTTTTATGGTTTGGGACACTCCGAAGAACTGATCGGAAAAATCGCTGGAAATCGATCCGATGTTATCATTGCCACAAAGGTAGGTCACCGTCTAGACAATCAAGGATCAATCTATTTTGATTACTCAAAAGAATATATTTTAAATGCCTGTGACACCAGTTTGAAAAGGCTCAGACGGGAAACAATAGATTTTTATCAGCTGCACAGCATAAAAGTCTCCCATATGGAGAATGGGGACTGTCTTGAGGCATTGGAAATACTTCAAAATCAGGGAAAAATAAGATACTGGGGTATTTCCCTGAATACCTACCACCCATCTCCGGAAGCGGATTATGTTCTCAACCATTCATTGGGAGATGGATTTCAATTGGTTTTTAATATCATCAATCAAAAGGCACTCTGTATCATTGAAAAAGCCACGAAAGCCGGCTATGGAATCATTGCCCGCATGCCACTACAATTTGGGCTATTATCCGGCAAATTCAGTACGAGTACCCGCTTTGCCCAAAATGATCATCGCTACTTTCGATTAAATCCTGCTGTATTGGAAAAATCTATAGAAAATCTGGATCAAATATGGCCCCTGACGGAAAAATATGGAATTTCCCCAACCCAACTCAGTCTGAGTTTTATCCTGAGTTTTTCTCAAATATCAACTGTGATTCCTGGTATTAAAACCGCCGAACAGGCATGGGAAAACTCCTCAGGTTTGGTTTCCCTTGAGGAAGAGGATCTAAAAGAGTTACGCCAACTTTATGAAACGAAGTTTAGTTCGCTATTATCATACATGGAAAAGGAAGAGAGTTTGTAATTAAGAACTTTTTAAACTGATGGATTCTTTGGTTAATTACGGACATGATGCCAAAAGAGTGCGGAAATAATATACATGAACCTTCTTAATAATTTTTATTTATACCTGTCGCGCTTAATGGGCAAAATGTATACAAATATCTCTACATTCCTGGATTCCCGCCAGAAGATTGCGGGAATGACAGGGGATTTCGGTGTCTTTCCCGAGGTTTTTTGTCGGGAATCTATTTTTATTTCTGAAGATCATATTG